>DASXJI010000608.1:0-3828 GCA_036497495.1 Mycobacterium sp. | reverse complement strand
TGCTCGTCGACACCGGATCGAGCGGGCTTGTCGTCCCCTACACCGACCTCGGCGACAACTGGTTCACGCAGCTCGAGGAGCTGTTCCAGCTCGGTTCCCCCGCGAACTTTGGTATCAGCGGCTACAGCGGCGGGGTCGAATACATCTATGCGACCTACAACTCTGTGCCAGTCGATTACCTCGACGACAACGGCGGTACCGCTCTCGCCACCAATGGCCCTGTCGACGTCGAGCTCTTCTCTTGGTCGAACAACGCGTCGGATCCGTTTGAGAACTTCCAGAGCTTCCTCAGCAGCAACAACGTAGACGGCATCCTCGGTATCGGTCAGAACACCGCAGGTCCGGCTGCCGATAGCCCGTTCATCAACTACGGCGGCGTCCTGGTCGACATCCCGCACGGCGAACTGGTCGTCACAGGCACTAACCCGCTTACCGATTCCGTCGCGACAAGCGGGGCGCCGGTCAGCGCCGTATACGAATCGATCGGCGGCGGCGGATTCGACCAAGCGACCAAGGTTGCGAACGATATCGACTCCGGCGGGGTTTTCGGCACGATTCCGTCGAGTCTGGTGCCCAGTGGCTCGGTGCCGTCCGGAACCGAGATCACGGTCTACAACACCGCCGGCCAGGAGCTGTACAGCTACACGACGACGGATCAGTTCCCAATCGGCGGCGGCCAGGTAACACTCGACAGCCCCACAGTTGTCTCGGGAACTGACATCGACAGCGGTGTCCTACCGTTCCTCAACCACGCCGTGTACCTCGACTACGCCAACGACACGACCTATTTCGGCCCGCTGACTAGCTAACGCCGGTTCAAGCCGGCCATACGCAGGCCGGTAAGGTGTTGACCATGGAATTGGCCCTGCAGATCACTCTGGTGGTCACCAGCATCCTGACGGTGCTGCTGGTGCTGTTGCACCGCGCCAAGGGTGGCGGTCTGTCCACACTGTTCGGCGGCGGGGTGCAGTCCAGCCTGTCCGGGTCGACCGTGGTGGAGAAGAACCTCGACCGGCTGACGTTGTTCGTCGTCGGCATCTGGTTCGTCGCCATCGTCGGTATGGCGCTGCGGATCAAATACAACGCCTGAGCCCACGAAAGGCGAAGACGGCCAACCGCACCGATACTGGTAGGTATGGCTGAAGCACCCGACTCGCTCGAGCCTTTCGGCGCGGTACAACGCACCCGCATAGGCCGCGAAGCTACCGAGCCGATGCGCGAAGACATCCGGCTGCTCGGCACCATCCTTGGCGACACCGTCCGCGAGCAGAACGGCGACGAAGTCTTCGATCTGGTCGAGCGGGCCCGGATCGCGTCCTTCCAGGTGCGTCGCTCAGAGATCGAGCGTGCCGAGGTGGCGCAGATGTTCGACGGCATCGACATCCATCGAGCGATCCCGGTGATCCGCGCATTCAGTCACTTCGCGTTGCTGGCCAACGTCGCCGAGGACATCCACCGCGAACGGCGCCGCGCCATCCACGTCAACGCCGGCGACCCGCCGCAGGACAGCACCCTGGCCGCGACGTATCAAAAGCTCGACTCCGCGCATCTGGACGCCTCGACCGTCGCGGAATCACTCACCGGCGCGCTGGTATCCCCAGTGATCACCGCCCATCCGACCGAGACTCGTCGCCGCACTGTGTTCGACACCCAGCACCACATCACCCAGCTGATGCGGCTGCACGCGCACGGCTTCACCGAAACCGACGACGGCAGCACCATTGACACCGAGCTGCGCCGCCAAGTGCTCACGCTGTGGCAGACCGCACTGGTTCGGCTGGCGCGCCTGCAGATCTCGGATGAGATCGCGGTCGGCTTGCGGTATTACCAGGCAGCGTTTTTCGACGTCGTGCCGAAAGTCAACGCCGAAGTCCGCGACGCCCTGCGTCGCCGCTGGCCCGACGCCGACCTGCTCACCGAACCGATCCTGCGACCCGGGTCGTGGATCGGGGGCGACCGTGACGGCAACCCAAACGTCACCGCCGACGTCGTGCGACTGGCCACCGGCAGCGCGGCCTACACCGCGTTGGGTCGCTACGCCGCGGAGCTGACCGCGCTGGAACAAGAGCTGTCGATGTCAGCACGACTTGTCGCTGTCACCGACGACCTGGCTGCGCTGGCCGAGGCCTGCGACGAGCCGGCTCGCGGAGATGAGCCCTACCGCCGCGCTCTACGCGTCATCCACGGCCGGCTCACCGCCACCGCGGCGCAAATCCTCGACCAACAGCCGGACAACCTGCTCGATCTGGGCTTGGCGCCGTATTCGACGCCGGGGGAGATGCTGGCCGATCTCAACACCGTCGACGCTTCACTGCGGGCCAACGGCAGCGCATTGCTGGCCGACGACCGGCTGGCCCGGTTGCGGGAAGCTTTGCACGTCTTCGGTTTTCACCTGTCCGGACTGGACATGCGGCAAAACTCTGACGTCCACGAAGAGGTGGTCGCCGAGTTGCTGGCTTGGTCCGGCGTGCATCCCGACTACCGCTCGCTGAGCGAAGACGAACGGGTCAACATCCTGGCCGACGAGCTGAGCACCCGACGTCCACTGGTCGGCGACCGCGAGCAACTGTCGGAATTGGCCCGCAAAGAGCTCGCAATCATCACCGCTGCCGCACGTGCTGTCGCAATCTACGGTCCACCCGCGGTACCCAACTACATCATCTCGATGTGTCGCTCCGTCTCCGATCTACTCGAGGCCGGGATTCTGCTGAAGGAATGCGGGCTGCTCGACGCCTCCGGCAGCGAGCCTTATTGCCCAGTGGGCATTGTCCCGCTGTTCGAGACGATCGACGACCTGCGCCGTGGCGCGTCCATTCTCGAAGCGGCACTTGACCTTCCCGTGTACCAGAACATCGTGCGCGCTCGCAGTGACAGCCAAGAGGTCATGCTCGGCTACTCCGACTCCAACAAGGACGGCGGGTACCTAACCGCCAACTGGGCGCTGTACCGGGCCGAACTCGACCTTGTCGAGTCGGCACGCAAAACCGGTATTCGGTTACGGCTCTTCCACGGTCGCGGTGGCACGGTCGGCCGCGGTGGGGGTCCGAGCTATCAAGCCATCCTCGCCCAACCGCCGGGAGCGGTGAACGGATCACTGCGGCTGACCGAACAAGGGGAGGTGATCGCCGCCAAATACGCCGAGCCGCAAATGGCTCAACGCAACCTGGAGACCTTGCTGGCGGCCACTCTGGAGTCCACCCTGCTCGACGTCGAGGGGCTCGGGGACGCGGCCGAGCCGGCCTATGAAATTCTCGATGAGCTTGCCGACCGTGCGCAGCGCGCCTACTCCGAATTGGTGCACGACACCGAAGGTTTCGTCGATTATTTCCTGCAGTCCACCCCGGTCAGCGAGATTGGTTCGCTGAACGTCGGCAGTCGGCCCACGTCGCGTAAGCCGACGTCCTCGATCTCTGACCTGCGGGCAATTCCGTGGGTGATGGCGTGGAGCCAGTCACGGGTGATGTTGCCCGGTTGGTACGGGACCGGCTCGGCAATCGAGGGCTGGATTGCCGGCGACGAGGGACGCCTCGAGAAATTGCGTGACCTGTATCAGCGGTGGCCGTTCTTCCAGACCGTGCTGTCGAACATGGCGCAGGTGCTCGCGAAAACTGATCTCGGTCTTGCCGCTCGCTATGCCGAATTGGTCGAGGACGTCTCGTTGCGGCGGCGGGTGTTCGACAAGATCGCCGCTGAGCACCAGCGAAGCATCAACGCGCACAAGCTGATTACCGGCCAGGACA
Organism: Mycobacterium sp.; assembly: GCA_036497495.1. GTDB lineage: Bacteria > Actinomycetota > Actinomycetes > Mycobacteriales > Mycobacteriaceae > Mycobacterium. The sequence continues at coordinate 88 of DASXJI010000608.1, read as the reverse complement.
ATCTGCTCGCCGACAATCCGGCGCTGGCCCGGTCGGTGTTCAACCGTTTCCCCTACCTGGAGCCGCTGAATCATCTGCAGGTTGAGCT
>DASXJI010000607.1:0-10103 GCA_036497495.1 Mycobacterium sp. | reverse complement strand
GCGCCGGTCCGATGATCACCCAGCTGATCACGAACGACGCGGTGACGGGCACCGCGAGCCCGAGCACCGACACCGCCAGGGCAACGAACACCGCGGTGAAAATCAGTACCGCCGTGGGGTTTTCGGTGATCGAGCGTGCGGCATCCGAGGGTCTTGCGCTGCTTACGCTGCTGTTCGCGAAAGCCTTTGAGCCCCAGCTCAACTCCAGAGCCGTCGCAAGAGCCGTCAGCAAACCACAGGCGGCACGATGCGTAGCGAAGTCCAGCCCAGCAAATCGCCAACCCCACCGCACTCACGCACATCTCCGCGGCCACCTTCGGCCAGAACTTCTTCGCCGCTTAGACGATCCGCCGCGGCCGGTGGTCCCTGCGAGCCGATGACTACCGGCTCCAATACGACCCGATCGAATATGGAGGGTTACCGGTAAAGTCCGCCAGGTCAGAAAGAAACCACATGGCTGCACCGCGACCGATCTTGTCGACGTCGTTGACCTCCCATGATGTGTGGTTGACATGTCGCGCGTCCCGACAGCCGATCATCTGGCTTCGTGGGCGGGATTGTGTCCTGGGAACAACGAGTCCGCCGGCAGACGGAAGAAGACCACCATCCGCAATGGCAACGCCCAACTCTGCAGCGTGCTGGTCCTCTGCAGCGTGCTGGTCGAGTCGGCGTGGGCGGTCTCACACACACAGACGCGTCTGGGCGCACGGTTTTCGGTGCCTGCATCGCCGGTTCGGCAGGGCGGGCGGAAAGAAGGCCTGCCGTCGCGATCGCGCACACCATTCTGGTGATCGTCTGGCACATCCTGCACGGCCAGGTCGCATACAGCGACTTGGGCGCCGACTACTACGATCGGCGCGACAATCCCGGTATACGGAAGGCGTGGCTGCTGCGCCAGCTCAAAAACTCGGCTACGACGTCGAGATCAGCTCTGCCGCCTGACAACCAGGGATCCAGTGCGCTGGGGAGGGCCCCGTCGGCCGCTCGCCCTTAGTTTCGTCTGAGTCTGCGACAGACCGCATGGACATCATTTCTGCCTATCAACAAGTCGGGTCATACCGGGGCGCCGCGCAGTTGTGCGCCCCTACCCATGGACCGTCAAAAGGGTCGTGGAGAAGTTCGAATCCCGCGGACCGCACCACCGCGGGTCGAGTGGGCCCACAATTACGATGCGGCGGCCGAGCTGGTCGCTGAACGGGTCGCGAAATCCCAAGGCCGGATCTCGGCCAAGGTGCTGTCTGCGATGATCGCCCCACTGCAGTATTGCCGTGACGACCATTTCTTTCCGGATCGGCCGTGGAATTGTCAGTGCTCATTTCATTCGCCCGCGGCCGGATCGGTGTCCTGCTGCCATCGGTCGTAGCGCGGCACCCCCGACCCCGATCGGGGTGCCCTAGTCGCTTTAGACGTGGTGGGGATGCAGATGTTCAGCGTAGTCCCGCTTCCGGGCAGGCTTCTCACGTGTATCTGGCCGCCGAGGGCTTCGACGCGGTCTTTGAGGCCGATAAGGCCCGACCCGTTGCCGAACTGGGCTCCTCCGATTCCGTCGTCGCGAATCGACAGGAGAAGTTGCGTGGCATCGGCTTGTGCCCAGACGGTCACCTGGGAGGCGTGCGCGTGTTTAGCGGCGTTGGTCAGTGCTTCGGCCACCACGTAGTAGGCGGCGACTTCGGCGGTTTCTTCCAAGCGTCCGTCGATGGCGACGTCGAGGCGCACCGGTACCGTGCACCGTCGTGCCAGAGTCTTCAGTGCCGGCCCCAGTCCGCCCTTGGACAGGATCGCTGGGTGGATCCCGCGCGAAATCTGCCGCAGATCATTTGATACGCCGGTCAAACCGGACACAACATGGCCGAGGTGTTCTTTGAGGTCAGTCCGTTCGGGTGGTAGCGAAGACTCTGCCGTGCGCAGTTCCAGTCCGAGCGAGACCAAACGCTGCTGCGCCCCGTCGTGCAGGTCTCGTTCGATACGGCGGCGGGCGCCGTCGGCTGCGGCGACGATGCGGCTGCGCGAGGCAATCAGTTCGGCCCGTGTCGCGGCGTTGGCGAGCGCGGTCGCGACCAGTTCGGCAAAGTCGCTGATGCGCCCCTCGGTATCAGCTGGCAGCGGCCTTGATGAGCTGACACATGCAATTCCCCATAGGCGGCTGTCCACGACGATGGCGACTGCTACTCCACATCCGTGGGCCGGTTCACGTCTACGTTGGCTGGCCCAAGCGGCTGCGCAGTCGTCTCGGTCCATCCGTGCGGGCCGGCCGGTGCGAAACACCTCCGTGGCCAATGTGTTGAATTCGACTGCAGTGGAACGCTCGCCAACAAGGACCGTGTCTGTCATGCCGGGACCTATGTGGGCGGCGGCCATGAGGACCACGGTGCCGTCGGCTTCGTATCGGCCCACCTGAGCGCTGTCCGCCCTCAGGCATCGTGCCAGTTCTTCGGCCACCGCGGCGAATACCTCTGTCGGGGGAGTCCCGTTAGCCACCAGTGTCGCTACCCGCCGCAACGCGGCCTGCTGCTCGGCAAGCACGCAGAGCGAGTCAGTGCTGGCCTGCAGCGCCACCGCTCGGGCCCTTGCCAACCCCGCCAAAGAGTTTGCCAGTAATGCGACCGCCAGGAAGACCGCGGTCACCACGATGTCGCTCGACTGCATCGGCCACACCACGCCGGGCGGCCACTCACGGAAGAATTCGAACGCAATCGCGCTGGCAACCGATGTCGTTGTGGCAAGCGTTAATCCCCATACCGTCGAGACCACCAGGACGTCGAGCAGAAAGACCACGTCGAAGCCGCCCTGGTCAGTTACCTGGTGAAGCAGAACTACAATGAGGCTCTCGACCGGGATGAGACCTGCGGCCACAACGATTCCCAGCGTCACGGGCGGCGGGTTCGGACGCATCAACAGCAACACCAAGCGTGTGCGTATTGATGGCGGCCCTTTCGCTGCCGACTCATGGTGACTGGATGGATGTCACCATCGGAGTAGGCATCGGCTTGACGGAAGTTTTCCGTATCACTGGTCTGCTCAACTTGCCCGATTTGACTTTGTCTCAATGGGACTCGAAGCGTCTGAACGAGGGGTAACACCCAACCGGTGAGGCTCCACCCGCACCGCTCGGCAGTCGGCGTCGGCACAAGCACGCGTTAATGTCGCGATCGAAATCGCGGGAACCGCGGCGTGGTCAGCAATTGGCCGGGCATCGTCGGCTCCGTCGGCGTCTGGGCCGTGGATTGCCACCCATCCCACTCTGTGTTGGGTGTCGGGATGGGCCACAAGGAGCACATCCGCGGCGGTCATCTGGGCCAGCACGGCCTCTAGCGTGTCGTCGGGTTCGACGATCACGACGACCGGCGAGGCTCCTGGGCTCGATGCGAGATCCAGGTGCACCCGCAGTTCGTCCTGGGCGGGACCTGCCGAGAGCAGCGTTTGCAGGAACATTCGGTCGCTGACTGGGTCGCGGTGCACCGCACCGATCTTCGTACGTACCCACATGCCGGCGACGACGGACTCCAAGTGCTCGACCGTCGGCGGCAATTCATGTCGGTCAACACCCAATAGCCTGGTCATGTTGGATCGATAAGACTTTCGTGCCTCGTCAAGTGTGTTGGCGCCGCCGCTGCACGCGTACGGCAACGAGTGATAGGTGATGGAAGGCATGCAATCGGGGTCATACCTGTACACCACGTGTTCGTTTCCGGTCGAACGGCGTTGCCAAGCGCTGCCCGTGGTGGCGTGCCGAAACCGCGCGTGGGGAGTCGAGGCCGTTTCCCAGACATTTGTGCGGTTGTGTGACTCAGTAGGCATTGCGGACTGGTCCCATTCTTCGCGAGTACCTCCGTGTGCGTTGGCCCTTTTGTTGCCGGCGTCGGCTGTGCCGCCGGAACCTCATTGCAGTTGTGCCCTGCGCGTGTTTTCAACCAATTGCGTTGTGTAGCTAGCGGCGCCATGAGCCGGCTGGGATCAGTCGAGGACGCCGTCGTGGAGCTGGGCGAATAGCTCGGTGTTGCGGCTGTAGTCGACGGGGACATCGATGATGGTGATGCCGGTGCCGGTGAGCGATTGTTTGAGGGCGTGGTCGAACTCTTCCATGCTGTTGACCCGGATCCCGTTGGCGCCGAATGCTGCCGCGTATGCGGTGATGTCGTAGTCGCCTAGTTGAACTCCTGAGCTACGACCGTATTTGGCGATCTCTTGGAAGGCGACCATGTCGTAGGCGTTGTCGCGCAGAATTATGTGGGTGAGGTGCAAACCCAGGCGGGTGGCGGTGTCGAGTTCCTGGGCGCTGAATAGGAATCCGCCGTCACCGGAGACGGACACCACTTGGGTGCCCGGGCGCACCATCGCAGCGGCCATGGCCCAGGGCAGCGCGACGCCGAGGGTTTGTTGGCCGTCGGAGAGCAGCACCCGCCGGGGCTGATACCCGCGAAAGTGCCGGGCCATATAGATGTAGTGCGAACCGACGTCGCAGGCGATGGTGGCGTCATCGTCGACCAGTTCACGAATTTTCAGCACGAGTGCCGCCGGGTTCAGCCCGGCATCACTGGCCGGGTGGGCGTGGGCCTGCTCGTCGACCTGCGCCAACGCTTCGCGCTGTTCGGCGATGGCGGCTTTAGCGGCGTCGGAGAGCCGCAGCCCCGCCAGCAAACGGGTGAGCTCGGTCAAGGTCGCGGCGGTATCGCCGCGCAACTCCAGCGTGGGTTGGTAATGGTTGTCGATGTCTGCGGCGACGTCATCGATGTGGATCACCGTGCGGGTCGGGTCGCTGTTCCACAGGCGGGGATCGTATTCGACCGGGTCGAAGCCGACGGTGACCAGAACGTCGGCGTGCTCGATGAGGATGTCGCCGGGCTGGTTGCGGAACAGCCCGACGCGCCCAATGAAGTGATCCTCAAGGTCGCGCGAGACCACACCGGCGGCCTGAAACGTCTCCACGACCGGCAGGTCGGCGACAGCAAGGAGCTCGCGCAGTGCCGCACAGGGTTCGGGATCGCCGCCGCGGACGCCGACGAACAAGACCGGACGTTCCGCGGCACGAATCAGGCTGGCAGCCTGGGTGATTCGGTCTGCCGGCGCCGCGCCAAGGGGTGACATCAGGGATGGTGAAACGATGGCGGCCGCGGTCGGCGAGCTGGACACGTCGGAGGGCAACACCACCGCGGTCGCACCGCGCGGCACGGTGGTGGCCGCGCGTATCGCGTTGGCGATGGCTTCTGGCACGTTGTCGGGGTCGTTGACCTCGCCGGTGTATTTGGTGAACGGTTTGAGGGCTGCGACGGCATCCATCGATTGGTGCGTGCGCTTGAGTCGGTCGGCGCGGGCGACAGCGCCGCAGATCGCGATCATCGGGTCCTGCTCGGTGGTCGCGGTGATCAGACCGGTGGCCAGGTTGGTGGTGCCCGGGCCTGAGGTCACCAACGCAACACCCGGTGTACCGGTCAGCCGGCCCACGGCCGCGGCCATAAATGCCGCGTTCTGCTCGTGGCGGCACACCACCAGCTCGGGCCCGCCGTCCACCAGCGCGTCGAAGACCGCGTCGATCTTGGCCCCCGGCACACCGAAGACGTACCGAACGCCATATGCAGACAGCGTCTCGACCACCCGCTGCGCCGAGCGCACGTTGTTTTCAGTCATCTCAACCTTTTCGGTCATGTCAGCCCTCTGTCTGGCGGATCTGGCTATCGACATCGGCGCCATTCAACTCGGCGCGCAGGAACTGCGGCGTGCGCTGCAAAGTCAGATGTAATTCGGAACGGACGCTGATCTCGACGATCCCGCGAACCAGCCGGTAATCGAGTGCATGTCCACCGTGTTGATGGTCCTGATCGATGAAGTGCGAGTGGTAGCCGGCCACCGAAATTCCCTGTTCAAACTCCGGCATGCGAAACCCGGCCAGTGTCCCCGTCACAGCCATGAACGTCAGCTCCTGCTGATCTCGGGTGGCCTCGGTGAACGGACGGTAAGGCTGGTGCTGCTCGGTCACGGTGCGGGTCCGGATCATGCTGAAATCCCCGGTGATGCGAACAGCGACCATAAGGTTCGTGCTCTCCAGAGAATCATCGATAAGCGCTTTGAGCGCGGCGCGGTCACACGGCGCTGGTAGGTCGATTGTGTCGTCGGCGTGAAACCAGGTGACCGCGGCGAACGGGGTCATCTCATCCGGGCCGGCGATTTTCGCACTGCCGTCGCCACGCAGCTGATAGCACACTCCGTCGAGCACCAGCATCTCACCGTCGAGACGATTGAATGTGCCCAGACCGAAGTCCCCGTGGAGCAGCAATTCCCGGGTCGTGACGTCCCCCTCGTAGACGCCGTCGAGCAGTGCCCCCATCGTTGAGGTCTGATACACCTCACGCCCGTGGCGATGCGCTGCCATCGCGTGGGCCCACCGCCGACAGACACCTGCAGCGGACCCACCCGGGCGAGAGGCTGTCACTGGTGATGTCCCTGGTCGTACTCGGGTAGCCACCTGGTATCGAGGATGGCCTGCACAACGCTCTCCGGGGTCTTGGTGGCCACACCGTCCTCGACCGCGGCGTGGTAAACAGACTCGGCCACCACCGACGAAATGGCGCGCAGGTTTTTCACATCGGGCAGCAGCGCTGCACCGGGCGTGGTTGGGTCGGCGTGACTGGCCACCGCTTTGGCCGCGGCGTCGAGCATCCTGTTGGTCACTCGCTGGGCACCGGCAACCACCATCCCCAGCCCGATTCCGGGGAACACCAGTACGTTGTTGGCCTGACCGATGGTGTAGCTGGTGCCGTAGTGTTCCACTGGCGCAGCCGGGCTGCCGGTGGCCACCAACGCCTTACCGTCAGTCCAGGCGATGACGTCGGCCGGCATCGCCTCCATGAGGTGGGTGGGGTTGGACATCGGGAAGATCAGCGGTCGCTCGGTGGAGGCCGCCATCGCCTGGATGACATCGCGAGTGAACGCGCCGTGCACCGTTGAGCAACCGAGCAGGATGGTCGGTGAGGCCATCTTGATGCTGTCGATCAGACCCACCCGATCCCCGCTGACCATACCCAGCTGTTTGCGGTTCTTGGCGTAGGGCGTCTGGAAGTCGAGCAGGTCATCCATGTCGTCGAACAGCAGCCCCTGCTTGTCGATCGGCCAGATCTGCGCGGTGGCCTGCTCCACGGTGGCGCCGTCGGCCACCATCGCGTCGCGAATTTGATCGGCGACCCCGATACCGGCGCCACCGGCGCCGAAGATGACCACCTTCTGGTCGCGCATCGCGATGCCGGTGGCCTTCCCCCCCGCGTACAGCGCCGCCATCACCACCGCGCCGGTGCCCTGGATGTCGTCGTTGAACACGCAATAGTCGCAGGAGTACTTCTCCAGGATCATCCGCGCATTGGCCGGTCCGAAGTCCTCGAAATGCAACATCGCGTTGGGGAACAGGCGATGGGCGGTTTCGATGTATTTCTGGACAAACGCGTCGTAGTCGGCGCCGCGGCGGCGGGCATGGCGGTTGCCCAGGTACAACGGGTCGTTGAGCAGGCGTTCGTTGTCGGTGCCGACATCGAGTGACACTGCGATGGTGCGCCGGGGATCGATGCCGCCGGCGGCGGTGTACAGCGCCAGTTTCCCGACCGCGATCTGGATGCCGCCCACGCCCCAGTCGCCGATGCCCAGGATCGCCTCGGCGTCGGTGCACACGATCAGATCGACATCATCCGGACCCAGCCCCAACGTCTCGAAGGACTCGGCGATCTCGTCGGGCCGGTCGATGGACAGATACAGTCCGCGTTGGCCGCGGTACTCGCCGGAGAACTGCTCGATCGCTTCCCCGACCGTCGGGGTGTAGACCACCGGCATCAACTCGGCCAGATGCTCGGAGAGCACCTTGAAATACAGCACCTCATGACGGTTACGCAGCTGATCCAGAAGCAGGTTGCGCCCCAAATTCGTTGGCATGCCATGGAACTGCTGCCACACCCGCGCTGCCTGCTGGTCCAAGGTAAGCACCCCAGAGGGGAGCCGACCGGTCAGCCCTAGCCGGCGTCGCTCCTCGTGGGTAAACGCAACGCCGCGATTAAGACTGGGCGTGGCCAGTGCAAGCGGAATCTGTGGCACACGGCCTTCCATGGTTGTCACCATTTTTTCCTATTTTGAGTAATTAACATTGTCCAACACAGCTTTTCGACGCCATTGCGGAGAGGTTCATCGTGCCAACATCAGCGCGTTTGACTCTTGGACGGCGTTGGTGCCTGGATGCCCGCGGGCAGGACTCCGTGCAGTTGAACTCTCGTTTGCGGATGTCGAGGCGCTCGGCAGCGGCTTCGTCGCGGCTGTCGAAGAACGGCTCGTTACTGAAATGCTCGGGCACCGGACTGGCCGAGTCAACGTTGTTTTCATTGTGTTCACGAGCCACCAGAGCGAGGCGGCGTGGGTCTGAATCCGCTCCTGCGTAATCCTTTTCCCGCTGGTGATCCGATGCGGCTTGATGGCGACGACGACACAGCCAGCCGCTTGTGGTGATCGGCGTCACGCGCTGGCGTGGAATCCGGACGATTCCAGGAACTGTTGGGACGCAAGGTCTTCAGGTGCACCAGAGTGAACCGTTCGACCAGCGTAGCGAGCGGCTCGGGGAGAGTTCGCGACCCGTGGGCTCGGACCGCAGGGCCGGCTGTGGCGTTGCGTGCCGCGGACCGCGGGCCATAACGGAAGGGCCAGAATCCAAACCGGCAAGGAGCCACCCAAGAGGTTCATTGCAGTGCCGGTGTGGGTTTTCGGTTGCCGCGTCCGCAACGGGACGGCGACCAGTATTCCAGCTAACCGGAATGCGGGGTTATGGCCTGCCTCAGGCGGTTTGGTGGCTAGCACCGATGACAACCGCGCCCGCGTCGAGCAGCCCTGAGACATATGCCGAGGCTAGTTAAAGCATTTGGAGGAATCGATGACTACCGTCAGCCCAGGCCGCTCGACGCCCAAGCGGCGGCGGGCACATGCGGCGCGAGGAACTGCCGCGGCGGCCACGGTGGGTCTGGCTACGGTCATTGTCGGGCCTAAAGCGCCCGCCCGGTGCCACACCGAGGTCTAGCCGGGCGTGGCTGAGCCGGTCGATCGCGGTCACCGTCGAAGCCAACTGCAACGGATCGTGCAACGAGGTAATCAGCACCCGCGACGCCCAGGCGCAGCCGGGTGGTACACGCAGCAGCGGAGGCCAACAGCTCCATGGGGGGAAGCAACGGCGCCTCGGGGATGATCTGCTCCATCACCCAACCGCCGTCGAAGCCGAGTTCTTCGGCGCGGCCCAGATACGACCGCACACCCGCGTCGTCGAACCCGGTCGCATCGCGCTGAGGGATCGAGATCGAGAATTTCACATCCATCATGTATTCCTTGTCTGAAAAGCCAGCCCGTGCAGGCGATTAGGGCCTCCGGTCAGGCCGTAATCACGGGCAGCAGAAGGTGAGCCGGGTGGTCGGTACCGCTGTGCACAGTGACGGTGCCTCCGTAGATGTCGGCGGGGCGGTCGCGGTCATCGTTGTGTAGAAACGGCCCAGATCCGGTGAACGGCGTCGTCAGGCCGGGCTGCGTGGCTGCCGCGCCGGGATAGACGTAGTCGTGGCCCTGCACGTCGAGGGCAAGTACCTACCAACGTACGTTCAACGTGTCCTAGCGGTGTCCTAAGACACCTAGTCACCCGCAAGCACGTCCGAGACACATCAGGTCGAAGACGGGTTGCAGGCAGGCATTATCCGATACACCGTAGACGCTGTGACACGCTGCAGCACAGGCGTTTTCACACTGGCAGTTTGGGGGTCAGGGGTTCGAATTCGCCACCGCGTAACTCCGTCATCGCACTGGGCGGGGACGTTGCCTGCTGACCTTCAACAGTTTGAAGCAGTGCGTTTGGGATCAGTTTGGGACCACACGTCATGCGCGCTGGTGCACGACGTGCGCGTTTCTACACGTGTCGCGCGACACCCCGCGTGGGCGCCACAGGGCGTGACCTAGGAAAATGTTGCCGTTACTTACTGGGGGTCAAGTGGAGAAAATCCGTGCTCGGCACGTGTCGCGCGGGGATCTGCCTACGCAGTCTTGGTCATCGGGAAGCGTGGGGCGCAAATGCGTTGCAGCACTGCGAAATAATTGGTTTTCGC
>DASXJI010000606.1:0-8534 GCA_036497495.1 Mycobacterium sp. | reverse complement strand
CTGCCTACTACCTGATCCTGCCGTCGGAGGTGTCGAGCAACCTGGCCCGCTTCGACGCAATGCGTTACGGGCTGCGCGTCGGTGATGACGGCACACACAGCGCCGAAGAGGTGATGGCACTGACCCGGGCCGCCGGATTTGGCCCGGAAGTCAAGCGGCGCATCATGATTGGTACCTACGCGCTGTCAGCCGGCTACTACGACGCCTATTACAACCAGGCGCAGAAGGTGCGCACGCTGATCGCGCGCGACCTCGACGCGGCCTACCAATCCGTGGACGTGCTGATCTCGCCGACCACTCCGACGACCGCGTTCCCGCTGGGGGAGAAGGTCGACGATCCGCTGGCAATGTATCTGTTCGACCTGTGCACGCTGCCGCTGAACCTGGCCGGACACTGCGGGATGTCGGTGCCGTCCGGGTTGTCCGACGACGACAACCTGCCGGTCGGCCTGCAGATCATGGCACCGGCACTGGCCGACGATCGGATCTATCGAGTGGGAGCCGCCTACGAGGCCGCACGGGGAGCGCTGCCGTCGGCCATCTAGGCCCGATCGTCCGGCTCGCCCGCTCGCCGGGTCGCGGCTGGGGGTGCCCGCATCTCTGGGCGCTCCGCCCCGCATCGTCGCGCGGAGGGATCCGCTGCTGCAACGGCTCCCACGGGGCAAGATGAAGACATGCGGATCGGAATTCTCACCGGCGGCGGCGACTGTCCCGGGCTCAACGCCGTAATCCGGGCAGTCGTGCGAACGAGCGACTCGCGATACGGGTCATCAGTGGTCGGATTCCAGGACGGCTGGCGTGGCCTGCTGGAGAACCGGCGCACGCAACTGGCCAACGACGACCGCAACGACCGCCTGCTGGCCAAGGGCGGAACGATGCTCGGCACCGCCCGCGTTCATCCCGACAAGCTGAAGGCCGGTCTGGACCAGATCAAGCAGACGCTGGACGACAATGGAATCGATGTACTCATCCCGATCGGGGGCGAGGGGACGCTGACCGCTGCGCACTGGCTCTCCGAAGAGAACGTCCCCGTCGTTGGCGTGCCGAAGACCATCGACAACGACATCGATTGCACCGATGTGACATTCGGCCACGACACGGCGTTGATGGTGGCCACCGACGCCATCGACCGACTGCACAGCACCGCGGAATCACACCAGCGGGTGATGCTGGTGGAGGTGATGGGCCGGCACGCCGGCTGGATCGCGCTGAACGCCGGGCTGGCCTCCGGCGCACACATGACGCTGATCCCCGAGCAGCCCTTCGACATCGACGAGGTGTGTCGACTGGTCAAGCGGCGCTTCCAGCGCGGCGATGCGCACTTCATCTGCGTCGTCGCCGAGGGCGCCAAGCCGGCCGAAGGCTCGATGAAGCTGGCCGAAGGTGGCACGGATGAGTTCGGCCACGAGCGGTTCACCGGCGTGGCCGCGCAACTGGCGATCGAAGTCGAGAAGCGGATCAACAAGGAAGTCCGGGTGACCGTGCTCGGCCACGTCCAGCGCGGTGGTACGCCGACTGCCCATGACCGGGTGCTGGCCACCCGGTTCGGGGTCAACGCCGCCGACGCCGCGCATGCCGGCGAATACGGGCAGATGGTGTCGCTTCGTGGTCAGGAAATCGGCCGGGTACCGCTGGCCGACGCGGTTCGCCAGCTGAAGCTGGTACCCCAGAGTCGTTACGACGACGCCGCCGCGTTCTTCGGCTAGCGGTCACGTTGAAGGGATCCGTGACGTAATTGCTAGCGGTAAGGTAACCGCCGTGATCGCGTGGGTGTACACCGGTACAGCACCAAGTGCCGAGAGCCGGCCGTAATGTCCGCCGAGCTGGATGGCCACTCAGCCGAGGTCGATCAGGCCTTCGCCGGAGCGCCGCAGCGCGTCGGGTGGTTTCGCTTTTACTTCGAGGACCAGCGCTGGGAATGGTCGGAGCAGGTGCAGCGGATGCACGGCTACGAGCCGGGCACGGTCACCCCGACCACCGAACTGGTACTGGCGCACAAGCATCCCGAGGATCGTCGCGAGGTGGCAAAGACCATCGACGCGATGCTGGTTGCCCGCCGCGCATTCAGCACCCGACATCGCATCCTCGATACCCGTGGCGTCGTGCACCAGGTGGTCGTGGTCGGCGACCTGCTCACCGACCGGCAGGACCTGGTGATCGGCACGCACGGCTACTACGTGGACATCACGCCGTCGTCGGATCGGGTGCGCGAGGACCTCATCTCCGAGAGGGTCGCCGAAATCACCGAGCACCGCGCGGTCATCGAACAGGCCAAGGGCATGCTGATGCTGGTCTACGGCCTGGACGACGACGCGGCTTTCGATCTGCTCAGGTGGCGCTCGCAATCGAGCAATGTGAAGCTGCGGCGGCTGGCCGAGAAGATCGTCGAAGACTTCCGCGCCGTGCGCGACGACGGCATCACTTCTCGATCCGCGTTTGATCATTCGCTGCTGACCGTCGATGAGGGAGTGCGCGGCGACGGCGATGGCAAGGCCGCTTCGACCGCCAATTAGGATCGACCGCATGACTTCTGCTGCGAGCGCCGCCCACGCGCGCGGGGCGGAGCTGCTCGACTACGACGATGTGATCGCGCGCTACGACCCGGTGCTCGGCTTGGAAGTGCATGTTGAGCTGTCCACGGCCACCAAGATGTTCTGCGGCTGCGCCAACGAGTTCGGCGCCGAACCCAACACCCATGTGTGCCCGGTGTGCCTCGGCCTACCCGGGTCGCTGCCGGTGCTCAACGAGGCGGCCGTCGAGTCTGCGATCAGGATCGGCTTGGCGCTCAACTGCGACATCGCGCCGTGGGGCAGGTTCGCGCGGAAGAACTACTTCTATCCGGACCAGCCGAAGAACTACCAGATCTCCCAATACGACGAGCCGATCGCCGTCCAGGGCTACCTCGATGTCCCGCTCGATGACGGCACCACCTTTCGGGTGGAGATCGAGCGCGCTCACATGGAGGAGGACACCGGAAAGCTGACTCATCTGGGCAGCGATACCGGGCGGATCACCGGGGCGACCACTTCGCTGGCCGACTACAACCGGGCCGGTGTGCCCCTGATCGAGATCGTCACCAAGCCGGTCGAGGGCACCGCCGAGCGGGCACCGGAAATCGCCCGCGCGTACGTCACCGCGCTGCGTGGCCTGTTGCGTTCGCTGGACGTCTCCGACGTGCGGATGGACCAGGGTTCGATGCGCTGCGACTCCAACGTCTCGCTGAAACCGAAGGGCGCCAGCGAATTCGGCACCCGAACCGAAACCAAGAACGTCAACTCACTCAAGAGCGTCGAGGTGGCGGTCCGCTACGAGATGCGGCGTCAGGGCGCCCTGTTGGACTCCGGGGGCCGAGTCATCCAGGAGACCAGGCACTTTCACGAGGACGGCTACACCAGCCCGGGCCGCACCAAGGAAACCGCGGAAGACTATCGCTACTTTCCCGAACCCGACCTGGAGCCGGTCGCGCCCAGCCTTGACCTCGTCGAGCGCCTGCGTGAAACCATTCCCGAGCTACCGTGGTTGCGCCGCAAGCGGATTCAGCAGGATTGGGGTCTCTCCGGCGAGGTGATGCGCGACCTCGTCAACGCCGGCGCCGTCGATCTGGTCATCGCGACCGTCGATCAAGGCGCCTCCAGCGAACAGGCCCGGGCCTGGTGGGGCAACTTCCTGGTCCAGAAGGCCAACGAATCGGGCCTCGAACTCGACGAATTGCCCATCAGCCCAGCCCAAGTCGCCGCGGTGGTGGCGCTGGTGGACGGCGGCAAGCTGACCACCAAGCTGGCTCGCCAAGTGGTCGAGGGCGTGCTGGCCGGCGAGGGTGAACCCGAACAGGTGATGACCGCGCGGGGGCTGGCCGTGGTGCGTGACGACTCGCTGATCCAGGCTGCGGTCGATGAAGCTCTGGCCGCCAATCCCGATGTGGCCGAGAAAATTCGCGGCGGCAAGGTCCAGGCGGCGGGTGCGATCGTCGGCGCTGTGATGAAGGCGACCAAGGGGCAGGCCGACGCCGCGCGGGTGCGCGAGCTGGTGCTGGCAGCCTGCAGCTAGAGCGCCCACGTGATCTTGCTGGGCATTGCCTCGATGAGGAAGTTGAGTCGTGGGTATCGTGAGCGACGATGACCAGCATCGGCGATCAGCTTCGTGAGCAGACAGTGGACACTGTGCTCGGTCGAATTCGGCTGCAAATAGGGGGATCCGGTTCGCCGATCGTTTTCTGGCCCAGCCTGCTGATGACCGGCGACATGTGGTACGGGGTGGCCGATGGTCTTATCGCGCGCCGTCAGGTGGTGCTGGTCGACCCGCCCGGGCAGGGCGGTAGCCAGCCGCTGACAGAGTTGTTCAGCTTCGACGACTGCGCCCGCTGCGTGGTCGACATCCTCGATGGGCTCGGTATCGACAAGGCGCACTTCGTCGGCAATTCCTGGGGCGGCATGATCGGCGGGACCCTCGCCGCCACCTATCCCGAGCGGATCGGGGGAGCGGTGCTGATGAATTGCACGGCGGGTCGGGCCGGCGTCCGCCAAAAGGTGCAGTTCGCGATCCTGCTTGCACTGGCGAAGTGGACCGGCGGGATGGGACCACTGCTGAACCGCCCGGTGCTGAAAGCATTCCTGGGGCCGACCACCTTCAGGCAGCGTCCCGAGGTCATCGAGCATGTCCTTACCGCGTTGAAAGCCGTTGACGTCGCTTCTGTCTCGTGGGCGGTGAAGAGTGTGGTCCCGCGCCGGCCGGATCAGCGTGTCCTGCTGGGCACTATCAAGACACCGGTGCTCGTTGTCGGTGGTGTCGAGGATGTGACCTTTCCGCCGCTGGAAGCGATCGCGATGGCCGATGCGATCCCCGGCTCGTCGGTCCGGGTGCTCGACGGGGTGGCCCACCTGGCCGGCTTGGAGGACCCATCGCTGGTCAGCGCGTTGGTGGAGAAGTTTCTGTTCGGCGACAACGAACGCGGCTCTGACGCCACGTAATCGCGCCAGCGTCCGGATCGCCGCATCGGTTTGAGTCATGATAGCGATGTGGGCGACGAATCTTTCGAGCGGCTGGCCGAGATGCTGGACTACACGATGTTCGTGGTGACGACTCAGGCCGACAGTGAATTGTCGGGCTGCCTGGTCGGTTTCGCCACCCAGACCAGTATCCATCCGCCGCGATTTCTGGCTGGGATCTCGCGGGCGAATCACACCTACGGGGTGGCGGCGCGATCCGACTACCTGGCGGTGCATGTCGTGGAGCGCCGCCACATCGGCTTGGCGCGCCTGTTCGGTGGCCTAACCGGTGACCAGGTCAACAAATTCGATCACTGCTCGTGGCACTCCGGTCCGCACGGCATGCCGATCCTTGACGACGCGGTGGCGTGGTTTGTCGGCAAGACGCTGAAGCGGCTCGACCTGGGCGATCACATCGGCTACCTGTTGCAACCGGGCGCCGGAGCGGCCGGGGAGCCGACGGACGACCTGGTCAGCTTTTCCGATGTGGCCGATCTGACACCGGGCCACAACGCCTGAGACGTTAGGTCTTGTCGTCGTTGGCCCGCGGGAAGCCGCCGCCCTGCGGGAACAGCGGGAACACCACGTCGTCGAGTTTCATGGCGTCCCCGGCGGTTTTGTTGACCGTCGCGCCCCACACGTTGCCGTCCGGTGACATCCGCAGCGCCCAGGCATGTCCGTGAGTGTCCTGGCGAACCACGTCGGGTGGGCCGGTGACCGCACCGGTGCCCTGGGCCAGGTGGACGGCCACCGTCTGCTTGGTGTTGACCAGGTTGACCAGCACGGTGCCGTCCAGCGCCGAGCAGCCGCCAACCCCGGGTCGATCCGGCCACGTCCACACGGTGGAAACCTTGGAGTCCTTGGTAATTCGCTGCAGTCGGTCGGCGGTGGGTGCACGGTCGAGCACGAAGAGCGAGCCGTCCACAGGGTCGGTGCACAGGCCGCCACCCGCGCCGATTCCGCTCAGCGCGGTCGTCGGCGGCGAGGGGTGCAGCGTAGTGGGCTGCTCGAGCCGGATCACCTTTCCGGCGAGCGATGCCGGGTCATTGGCCATCGCCGGGTTGCCCGCGTCGCCGGTCATGACGACCAGCGTAGTGGGGCTGGTGAAAAGCAGTGCGCCGGTATTCCCGTTGCCGCCCTTGGGAATTCCAGTCAAGATGTCTTTGGGGGTGTCGTCGTCGGCGACACGGATGACTCGATTGTCGGTCGGTGTGCTGATGTAGGCGTACATCAGCCGGTCTTGTTTGTAGGTCGGGGATAGCACGATGTCCATCAGTCCGCCGTCGCCGGCCGGGTCCACTGGGATGACGGTTTTCACCTTGGGTTCGGCGCTGACGGACACCTCTTTGACCGCGCCGGTGGTCCGCTCGGCAACCAAAGCCGATTTGCTGTCGGGTTGCATGAGCAGGCCGCTGGTGCTCTCCAGGCAGCCCTGCATCACTCCTGGCGCCGGGCATTCCTTGGGGAATGGCTTGTCAGGCAGCGGCGGGGGCGGCGGTGGTGACGAACTGGGTGGAGATTGCCGTTCGGGGTTGGTGGTGAACGGTTGCGACTGAATATCGTTGAACTGGGCGCAACCAGCCAAAACGAGCATCGTCGAGCAGAGCACAGCCGAACTGCGCCGCCCCGACCTCCACAACCGCATAGCTGCCAGATTACGGATATGTCCGCTTCGGTGCCCGTGACGGGTACCGCGCGCCACCCGCCGCCGCCCGCAAACAACCGGCCCACCCGCGACGACGGGCAAATCGGAACACCGAAAGCGCCGCTCAAATCCCCGATTCCCAGGAAATTGCCCTTACCCTGACACGGGTGAGCAGTCAATCGAAAGAAGCACATTGGCAACGACCGGACTCATCCGCGGTGCCAACTGCGGAGCGGCCGACTTCGGCGAGATTGGTCGACCCCGAAGACGACCTGCCATCGGACACCTATGCAGGTGATTTCGAGACGACCCTGATCCCGCACTACGACTCCACTGACTCCGGCAGCGTCCGCTCGTCGAGCAGTGGCGTGGGTGTGATGGGCGGCCACGAGCCGTTGCCCTATCAGCCCCAGCCCACCGGCACGCACTCGATATTCACGCCCGACGGGATGGACGAACACGAGCACTTCGACGACGAGCGGGTCCGCGCCGCCGCCCGTCGTGGCACCCAGCACCTGGGCCTGTTGATTCTGCGGGTAGGTCTCGGTGGCGTCTTCGTCGCGCACGGGCTGCAGAAGCTGTTCGGCTGGTGGGGCGGAGAGGGTCTGAGGGGCTTCAAGAACGCGCTGTCCGGCATCGGCTACCAGCACGCCGACATCCTCACCTACTGCGCCGCCGGCGGCGAGATCGCCGCAGGCGTGCTGCTGGTGCTCGGCCTGTTCACTCCGCTTGCTGCGGCGGGCGCGCTGGCCTACCTGACCAACAGCCTGCTGGCCGGGATGTCAGCGCAGCACAGTCCCCGGTCGTTCCCGTACTTCCTGCCCAGTGGGCACGAATACGAGATCACGCTGATCGTGATGGCCGCCGCGGTCATCCTGGTCGGCCCCGGGCAGTACGGCTTCGACGCAGGTCGCGGCTGGGCCCGGCGACCCTTCATCGGGTCGTTTGCCGCGCTCGTGGTGGGCATCGGGGCCGGCGTTGGGCTGTGGATACTGCTCACGGCGCCAATCCGGTGAGCTAATCCGCGTACGGATTGGGCACTCGGCCGGCGCTGGCCCGGGTCAGCTGCGGCAGCGTCGCAAAGGTGACCGCCGGCAACCGCAACTGACGCCCGTTTTTGAGCTGAGCGCGCGCCCACGAGCCCCTGCGGAATCGCAGTCCGTCGATCTCCTCCCACCGCACCGATCGGCTGCCGAGCAGCGTGCGCACCGTGACACCGTTGCCGTCGGCCTGTGTGCCAAGCCGAACAATCAACGCCGACAACAGCACCGGGATGATCAGCAGCGGTGCCGTCACCGGCCAGGTCAGCACCGGCACGAGCAGCCCGAGGGCGAAGAAACCCACCGCGAAGTGGGCCATCGGCGAAATGCTGATCACCACCGGCGGTGTGGATGGGTTTTCCTTCGCTGAATCGGTGGCCATCGATGCATCATGGCACCGGTCTCCGGTGGCGACGACGATGCCTGACCTGCGCGGTCCGGCAACCATCGGGATTTGACGTTTGACCAGTGCGGAGGCTACCGTCGTGGGGCGATGAACACTTCTGGAAAGCTCGTAGTAATCCGCATGCGCGTTGGTGCCTGACTGATCAAGTCCACCAACGCGCAACCCTCGTGCAGCTGCTGAGCTGACGGGGGTTTTTTGTTGCCCACCATCGAAGTGAGTCAGCAAAAAGATCACCGACAACTTTCCAGAGCAAACGTAGACGAAGAAGGACAAGAGGACCCAGTGAGCGCACCCACCAGGCCGCATTCCGAGCCGCAGGCACCGGCGTCGACGCCTGCGTCGCAGGATGTGGCACGCATCGCCTCCGATGCGGCGAAGCCCGCCGCCAAGCCGCCGGCTGCCCGGCCGAAACATGTTGCGCCTGAGCAACTCACCGGCGCACAGTCGGTAATCCGGTC
>DASXJI010000605.1:0-1702 GCA_036497495.1 Mycobacterium sp. | reverse complement strand
CAGGACGCCGTCACACACTAGCCTCACAGGATCAGCAAAGGCAGCGGTAACGCTGTCGCGGGTACCCTCGATTAGTACATCGAAGCAAGAGCCGGTGCCCTAAGGAGCAATCCGATGACCCTGACTTCCGGAACCCCGAGGTCCCTTCGCCGCGGACTGTTTGGTCTGCTTGCTGGTGGCCTGCTGAGTGCCTCGGCCGCGACGCTCATTGCGTTGCCTGTGGCGAACGCACAATGCGATCAGACCGTGGGTAATTCCATTGACTCGTACCTAAAGCGGCATCCTGACGTGCACCAGCAGCTGCAGGCCAGATCCGAGGCCGAGGGCGGCGGCCCCAACGTCATCGACTACCTCAATCGGCACCCCGATGTGCGGCAGCATCTGATCGATTTGTCGCAGCAGTGCGCGCCATAGCGAGATAGCGGGCGGGCCTCATCTGCGAGCGCACTCGACAACACGCGATATGTTCGCTTGTTGACGAAAACTAGAACACGTTCTAGCGTCAAGTCGTGTCCGCTCCCCTCTTCTCCAAGCCGCTAACCGACGCCATTGCCGAGGCCGAAGAACTCGTCGCCGCGGCACCGCATATCGAGACCGAAGCCGACCTGATCGAGGGGTTGCAGTACCTCGCCGGTTGCGTGGCGGCCTGCGAGCACATGGTGTTCGACTACGACCGCGATCACCCGATGTTGCTCTCGGGCACCGGTCCGTTTACCAAGATGGGCCTGGACAATCCGGACACCCTCTACTTCGGCTGCCGGGTGCAACCAAACCACGACTACACGGTCACCGGCGTCCGCGGCAGCACAACGGATCTCAGTTTCCAGCTGCTCGGCGGCGAATACACCGAAGACAACGTACCCGCCAGCCAGGCGGCGTTCGATGATCGCGAGCTCGAGATCGCCGCCGATGGCAGCTTCCAGTGGCACGTCCGGCCCACCAGCCCCGGCCAGTTGGTGATCCGAGAGGTCTACGGCGACTGGGCGGCCCGACGGGGGACGCTGTCCATCTCGCGATCGGACACTGTCGGCACCGCGCCGCCTCCCCTGACCCGCGCCGCGATCGAAAAGCGTTACGCAACAACGGGGAAGCAACTCGTCAACCGCATCAAGACCTGGTTGCAATTTCCGCAGTGGTTCTATCTGGACATCCCGGTCAACTCCATGGTCGTACCGCGACTGACGCCCGGCGGTTTGGCGACCCAGTATTCGTCGGTCGGACATTTCGACCTGCGGCCCGATCAGGCTCTGATCATCACGCTGCCGGTGACCGATGCGCCGTACCTCGGTTTCCAGCTGGGCAGCATGTGGTACATCTCGCTGGACTACATCAACCATCAGACGTCGCTGAACAACACTCAGGCGCAAGCAGATCCGGACGGCAAGATCCGCGTCGTGGTCGCCGATCAGAATCCGGGCGTCACCAACTGGGTCGAAACGCTGGGGCACCGCCGCGGCTTCCTGCAGTTCCGCTGGCAGCGGGTGTCGCGCCAACTCACCGAGGCCGACGGCCCGAGCGTCGAGTTGGTCGACGTCGATGCACTACCGGCTTCCTTGCCACATTTTGACCACAATAAGATCTCTGATGACGACTGGCGTACACGAATCACGTTGCGCCAACAGCAAATTGCAGCCAGGATGTTGGGGTAGCCAGCCATGACCGGAATGCTCGAGAAAAAAGTAATCGTGATCAGCGGCGTCGG
>DASXJI010000604.1:0-3462 GCA_036497495.1 Mycobacterium sp. | reverse complement strand
CACTACCACTGATCCGTCGCCATCGATTGAGGTAAGTGCCTGATTGATAGCATCTTCGGCAACAATCCCTGCGCAGTGAATGAGGTACTCACCGAGGTCTAGCGGTCCGCTGTAGCAGATTGACGATGTCTCGTGTCGACGGCAACTGAATACTGACCAGTGCGCGGCAACTGAAAATTGACCAGCTTCCTGGAGAGCCTTGGCTATGGGCCAAGGAGGAAGCGGGTGTTGAGCGTGGAGGACTGGGCAGAGATCCGGCGGTTGCGCCGGGCGGAGCAGTTGTCGATTTCGGAGATCGCGCGGGTGTTGGGGATTTCGCGGAACACGGTGAAGTCGGCGTTGGCTTCTGACGGCCCGCCGAAGTACCAGCGTGCGGCGGCGGGATCGGTGGCCGATGATGCGGAGCCGCGGGTCCGGGAGTTGTTGGCGACGTATCCGAGGATGCCCGCGACGGTGATCGCCGAGCGGATCGGGTGGTCGTATTCGATCCGAACCCTCAGTGAGCGGGTGCGGGAGCTGCGGCCGCTGTATCTGCCGCCGGATCCGGCGTCGCGCACGACCTATGTTGCCGGGGAGATCGCCCAGTGCGACTTCTGGTTCCCCGATGTCGTTGTGCCCGTGGGGTATGGCCAGGTCCGCACTGCCACGGCGCTGCCAGTGTTGACGATGGTATGTGGGTATTCCCGGTGGGCGTCGGCGGTGTTGATTCCGACCCGCAGCGCCGAGGACTTGTATGCCGGCTGGTGGCAACATCTTTCAATATTGGGCGCCACACCACGGGTGTTTGTGTGGGACGGTGAAGGTGCGGTCGGCCGGTGGCGGGCCCGACAACCCGAACTCACCGGAGCATGTCAGGCGTTCCGGGGCACGCTGGCCACCAAAGTGCTGATCTGCAAACCCGGCGACCCTCTCTTAACCGGCTAATTGGGGTGGTTGGTTTCCCTCGACACGCCGTTTCCCTGCGGTTCTTGACCGTGGTGGTGCGAGATGGGATATGTACATCTCATGACGAAGGAACTGTCCGTGGCTGTGGACGACGACGGCGTCTGGCAGTTGCGCGGAACGGCCGCGGAGAAGTTCGGATTGGTCAACGAATTCCTGGGGTATCTGGCGGACCGGAATTTCTCCCCTCGAACCTGCCGGGCCTACGCCTATGACCTGCTGGCGTTCGCACGGTGGCTGACCGGGGAGCAGTTGGGTCTGGCGGAGGTGAATGTTGATGTGCTGCTGCGGTTCTTGACGGCATGTCGGGAGGCGACGTTGCCGGGTCGGCCGGGTGGCAACGTGTATTCGATCCGTGATGGCCGTAATCAGGGATATGCGCCGGCGACGATCAATCGGCGGTTGGCGGCGATTTCTGGGTTGTTTGCGTTCCGGGAGATGCGTGACCCGGATGCGCGTAGCCCAGTCGGTAGCGGTCGGGCGGTCCGATTGCGTTCGCGCAGTGAGCGTTCCGGGCTGTTGGCGCACACGGCGAAGCCGAAGTCGCGTTCACCGTTGCGGGTCCGTGAACCGCGCCGGTTGCCGCGCGGTTTGTCGCGGGAGGAGTCTGCGGCGCTGCTGGGCAGCTTCCGTAGCTGGCGTGACCGAGCGATCGGTGGGCTGATGCTGCTGTCGGGGCTGCGGTCGGCGGAAGTGCTTTCGCTGCGGGTCGCCGATGTGGATATCGCGCGCCGCTGGGTTCGGGTGTTCGGTAAGGGCGGCAAAGAACGTTCGGTGCCGATCGACACTGACGTGGCCGGCGCGATCCAAACCTATCTGCTGGCTGAACGCCCCGAAACTGACGCTGATGCACTGTTCGTCGTCGCCAAAGGCGCTCATCGCGGACAGCCGCTGACCCCTGCGGGGCTGCGCACGGTGTTCCGGTATCACCGCGAGCGCTGCGGTGTCGCGGCGGGGCATCCACACGCGTTACGGCATTCGTTTGGCACCGCATTGGCCGAGGCGGGGGTCGACCTGTCGGTGATCCAGGCGCTGATGGGCCACGACCACGTCGATTCGGCTGCCGCCTACATTCACTTGGCCCCAACGTTTCTGCGTGAGGAGTTCGATGCCGCCCGTGCTCGCCTACGCGCGCGTTCCTGAGGTCGACCTGCTCGCCGCATACGACGAACACTGTGGTCGGCTGGGTTTGATCAGTGTGAACCTTGGCTCGGCCGCGCGAACGTTCCTGCGGCGCTGGCCTGATCCGCAGCGGTGGGGCGGTGAGCCGCTTGAGACGCGGTTGACGGTTTCTCATCCCACCCGCTCGTTCGTGACGTTCCTGATGTTGGCCGGGTATCTCCGGCCCGGCTATGACTACCTGATCCGCCGCAAACTGGCCGTGTTCTGGCGGCATCTGCCACCCGGGCCGTTCGCCGAAGACCTGGCACGGTTCCTGGGCGCCGCGCAAGAACTCGGCTTCACCGAACGCACCCGCAGCGCGGCCGCATCGCAGGTGATCGGCAGGCTACTGATCCAGACCGGCCGACGGTTGGATGCGTTGATCGACAACGACTTCGACGACTTGCTGGCCGCAAGCGCAGCGCGACATGGCGCAGGGAAAGCCAGTCGTCATTACAGCAGTGCCACCCACACCGCCCGGCAGGTCATGTTTCACCTCGGCGTGTTCACCGAACAGCCGGTCAACGCGACCAGCCTGCTACGGCAGAGCTTTGCACAGCGGATGCGGTATGCCACTCCGGCGTTACAGGGGTCGTTTGTGGCCTACCTCGATCGGTTGACCGCCACGCATAGCCGCGGCACGGTCACCGGCACCGCGACTCGGCTCAACCACTTCGCCGCGCATCTGGCCGCGGTCGACCCGGCGCTAATGAACCTGGCCGACCTGGACCGCCGCCGCCACATCGAGACCTACCTGACCGCGACCGCCGAGGCGATGAACTCGCGCACCGGCGCACCGATCCAGGCGTCTGAGCGCCGCGGCCGGATCCTGGCAGTGCACTGCTTGCTCAACGACATCGCCGAATGGGGCTGGCCGGAAGCACCCAAGCGGCGCCTGGTGTTTCGCTCCGATATCCCCAAGCTGCCCCGGGCCTTGCCCCGCTACCTCACCCCGGACCTGGATCGGCGCCTGACCCAAGCACTGCATGCCTGGCCCGAGCGGCTGCCCGCTGATGCGTTGTTGCTGCAACGAGCGACCGGTTTGCGCATCGGTGAGCTCGTCGACCTAGAACTGGACAGCGTGCACGAGATCCCCGGCCAAGGCGCGTGGCTGAAGGTTCCGCTGGGCAAGCTGAACACCGAACGCATGGTGCCCCTCGACGAGGAAACCGTCGCGCTGATCGACCGCATCGTCGCCCACCGCTCACACGGACGGCCGTTGCCCCACCCGCGCACGGCTCGACCCACCGACTACCTGCTCACCCACCACGGTCGGCGCCTGACCGTCGATCACCTTCGCGACGTCCTGACCCGCGTTACTACCGATGCCGGCCTGCCCCACATCACCCCGCACCAACT
>DASXJI010000603.1:0-1980 GCA_036497495.1 Mycobacterium sp. | reverse complement strand
CCGTCTCTCGGTGCGTCGCCGGCTCCCAGTGGCGGTCTCGTCAGCGACATGATGAGCGCGGCCAACCAGCTGGGCGCCGGCCAGGCCATTGACTTGCTCAAAGGCATGATCCTGCCGGGGCTCACGCAAGCGGCACACGGTGCGGCCGCTCCGATTCCTCCGCCACCCGCACCGGCGCCGATCCCCTGATCGAACCCGCGGCTTCGGATTTCCCCCCGAAACGGCACCGCAGAAGTGGGGCCCCTGGCTTGACCAGGGGCGCTCAAACTCTGCGGTGCCGTGCCGCGCGAAGATCACTTTGTTCACTTCAGTAGCGTGTCGAATCATTTGCACCACTAGACACATACGTAACATCGGGTCGTGCCGTCCCGCCGTCGTCCGCCGACGATGCTGTTCACCGCCATCGCGGCGACCGTGGTCATCCTGCCGTGGGCGGCAAGCGAACATCGGGAACAGCCGGCCCGGCACGGCGACACCCAACTTGCCCAGCAGCCGCTGATCGGCCTTGGCGGCGGCGCCACGGTCCGCGAAATCAGCCAGCCCACACCGTTTTCGATGGTGGCGCTGACCGGCGGAGACCTCACCGGCACCTCGGCGCGAATCCGCGCCCGGCACGTCGACGGCTCGTGGGGCCCGTGGTACGACACCGAGACACTGCTCTCTGCGGGCGACCACCACTCGACCCCGGGCCCACACGGCACCGATCCCGTCTTCGTCGGCAAGACCACGACGGTTCAGATCTCAGTCACCCGTCCGGCCAGCGCGCCGCAGACCGTCCCACCGAAGACCCCGGCCCTCGCCGACCTCGGTTACATCCCGGCTACCGCGGAACAGCCCCTGGCGCAGAACATCTCGGCCATTCTCATTTCCCCGCCACAGGCACCCGCCGACACCCAGTGGACACCGCCGACCGCGATCGTCGCGGCCGGCCAGGCGCCGAACATCATCGCTCGCGCGCAATGGGGCGCCGACGAAGCGGTGCACTGCGGAAACCGGCCGTTCGACCAACCGATCCGCGCCGCGGTGGTCCACCACACCGCCGAGAGCAACGACTACCAGCCGCAGGATTCGGCGGCGATCGTGCAGTCGATTTACGCCTATCACACCCAGATCCTCGGCTGGTGCGACATCGCCTACAACGCGCTGGTCGACAAGTACGGCCAGGTATTCGAGGGCAGGGCCGGCGCGCTGGTCGGGCCGGTGCAGGGCGACCACACGGGCGGCTTCAACCGGGACAGCTGGGGTGTGGCGATGATCGGCAACTTCGACGACGTGGCGCCGACCCCGATCCAGCTGCACACGCTCGGCCGGCTGATCGGCTGGCGGCTCGGCATGGACCACATAAACCCAAGAGGCACAGTCGCGTTACCGTCGGCCGGTGGGGAGAACACCAACTTCCCACTCAATGCCGTCGCGACGCTGCCGACCATCTTCAGCCACCGCGACGTCGGCGCCACCGACTGCCCCGGCAACGTCGCCTATGGGTTGCTTGACGAAATTCGGGAAACCGCGTCACATTTCAGCGGACCGCCGAGACCCGAAGACCTGGCCCTGTCGCTGCAGGGTGGTGCCATCTACGACCGTTGGCAGACAATCGGCGGGCCCAGCAGCGTCCTGGGCACACCCGCGTCGCCAGAAGCGACCGGCGATGGCGACGCCCGTTACGCCAACTTCGACCACGGTGCGATGTACTGGTCGCCGGAAACCGGTCCGCAAGCGGTCACCGGAGCCATCTACGACGCATGGGCCTCACTCGGCTACGAGCGGGGAGCCCTGGGCCTGCCGACCAGCTCTGAATTCCAAGAGCCGCAATGGGTGAAGCAGAACTTCCAGCACGGCACGCTGAACTTCGACCGGCTCAGCGGCCGGGTCAGCCGGGTCATCGACGGCGTGGTCGAGGAACTGCCGCCGCCGTCCGCGACGGGACCGCCGGTTCAGCTCGAGCGGTTCTCACCCGTGGCGCCGGCCGCCTAGCAACCG
>DASXJI010000602.1:0-2007 GCA_036497495.1 Mycobacterium sp. | reverse complement strand
GCGCGTTCTTCGTCGGTCATCAGGATGACGACGTCGGGCTGACTAGTCACGCGTTGTTCTCCAATCGGTTGGCCAGACCGGCGAGCATGATGTCGGACTGTCGGACCTGGACGCGACACACCGCTCGCTCGGCGAGCTTGCGTATTGGGCCAGAACCGATTTCGACGGTGCTGGTCAGCGTCACGACAGTGCCGCCGTAGGACACCGGCCGCAGGCGCCATCGATTGTTGAACCGGCGCACATGCTTGGGCAAGCCCTCGACGTCGTAGGCGAGCGTGCGCGTGGTGTCGAACTCAGTTATGGTTTCCACCAAGGCGTTGCGGCCGATCTGGACTCGCCGTGTGGTGCCGAGCGGCTCGCTGCCCTGATTGAGGATGCACGAGTGGTCGATGTTGTCCGCCCACGAACTGATCGAGCCGAAGTCGGCGAGCACATCCCAGACGGACTGCGGGTCGGCCGTGATCCTCCGGCTGCGGTCGATGTCGGACACCGCCTCACCGTACGCGGCGAAAAAGTCCGACCGAGCAGGACCGGATGCAAATCTGGCCGAAACTTCCGCCTCGATGGCCAGCGGCGCTAGGGTTCGGCAGGGACCTGAAAGAACCTGAAGAACTTTGCCAACGACGCTGGGGAGGGGACATGGCGACCTACAAGACGGTGGTGGTCGGCACCGACGGCTCGGAGTCGTCACTGCTCGCGGTCGAGCGGGCCGGCAAGATTGCGGCCGAGTCCAACGCAAAGCTGATCATCGCGACGGGCTACCTACCGGAGAAAGACGATTTACGCGCGGCCGATGTCCTCGGCAAGGAGGGTTACAAGGTCTCCGGAAACGCGCCGGTCTACGCGATGTTGCACGACGCACACGATCGCGCACGGGCGGCGGGGGCGACCAAGATCGAGGATCGCCCGGTCAAGGGCGCTCCCGTTCACACGTTGGTGGATCTTGCCGAGGAAGTAGGAGCCGATCTGCTGGTGGTCGGCAATGTCGGACTGGACACCGGAGCCGCGATCATCGGCCGGGTGTTCTCGATACCTGGAGCTGTCGCCACGCGCGCCAAAATTGACGTGCTGATCGCGCACACCAGCGGCTGAGTCAGCCAGGTCCGACTAGACGATGAGCACCGCGAAATTCCCGGGTATGCCGTCCGACGCGTTTCCGAGAATGTCCAGTGCCGATTGCATGGCGGCGTCTCCCGCACTGATCAGATTCGCTGCTTGCTGGAGGCCTTCGCCGCCTGCGGTCCTGGCAGCTGAAGCGCAGTAGGGAAAGCCGGCGGTGTAGCTGCTGATGGCTTGCTGCAGTGTGTGATTCAGCACCGCCTTCGGACTCGGCAGGTGTTGGCGCAGATTCTCCACCGCGCCGGTGGCGGATTGGCAGGCTGCACCCGTTGCGGGGATATCCCGGCGGGACGCCGCAGCGGCGATGCTATTTCGTGCGCCGACGAGATCATCGATCGAATGTCCGGATTGATCGAGCCACGCATGCATCGACAGAGTTGGCGCGACGGGCGGTGCGGTAGCGTCGTCTTGCGACGCCGAACGTGCGGACGACCAACTGAGGTAGGTATACGCAGACGCGGCGCCGACAAGCATCAAGACAGCCCAGCTGATCATCGTAAACCTTTGCTCGCGTTGATATCTGCTTGTGTAGACAGTTGACCGAGACATGACGAACTCCCCTGACGATCGGCGATGGTTTGGTGTGGGGTGGTGGGGAGTGCGTCTGGCTCGGCAACCCGCGGCAACAACAGTGTCGGCGAGCGAGTACCCACTGCAGGCAGCAGGTAATCCTGGTCAAACGAGTGATTAGGTAGACGTCATGAAGATCATTGCTTTCGAGGAGCACTACACGCTTCCGGCCATCGCGGACGCTCACCCCAACAGCCCCCGCAAACTGTTCGACGAGAGCCGGGGCGGAAGCGGTTGGCCGCCGCCGGGCATTGAAGACCTGGGCGAGGGGCGAATCTCCGCGATGGATGCGGCCGGTATCGACGTGCAGATCCTCTC
>DASXJI010000601.1:0-2775 GCA_036497495.1 Mycobacterium sp. | reverse complement strand
CCCGGTCGACATCGACGGACTTTACGATCGGCTGGCGACTCGCGGCTACGGATACGGCCCGGCGTTCCAGGGATTGACCGCGATGTGGCGTCGCGGCGACGAGGTGTTCGCCGACGTCGTCCTGCCGAGCGATGCCGGCGTATCACCGGCAGGATTCGGAGTTCACCCCGCCGTCTTGGATGCGGCGCTGCACGCGGTGATCGTGGCTAGCGAAACCCAGCACACCGACAGCGACGGCGTATTGGTGCCGTTCTCGTGGCAGGGTGTGTCGTTGCATGCGGCGGGCGCCTCGGCGGTGCGGGCGCGGATTGCGCCGTCGGGTCCGTCGGCGGTGTCGGTGCAATTGGCCGACGGGTTAGGGTTGCCGGTGCTGTCGGTGGCCTCAATGGTGGCGCGGCCGGTGTCGCAGCAGCAGCTGATGGCGGCGGTGTCCGGGTCGGGACCCGACCGGATCTTCGAGGTGGTCTGGTCACCGGCATCGCCCGCATCCCACACCGAGACGCCGTCGTACGATGTGTTCGAATCCTTTGGCGCCGACGATGATCCGCTGGCCGCGACCTACCGGCGCACCCACGAAGCGCTGGCAGCGCTGCAATCCTGGCTCGCGGAGCATGACTCCGGTGTGCTGGTGGTGTCGACCCGGGGCGCGGTGACGCTAGGAGGCGAGGACCCCACCGACTTGGCCGGTGCCGCGGTGTGGGGACTGGTGCGTTCGGCACAGACCGAGCACCCTGGCCGCATCGTGTTGGTCGATTCCGATGCGCCTCTTGATGAGCTGACGACAGCCGAGGTGCTGGCGATCGGTGAGCCGCAGGTGCTGGCGCGCGGCGGGACGGTGCACATCCCGCGGGTGCATGGCAGCCGGGCGGTGGACGCTTTGCTGACGCCGCCGAATGACCGCGCATGGCGGATCGGCATGTCGAGTAAGGGGACGTTCGAGAACCTGTTGCTGGAGCCGATTCCGAACACTGATGCGCCGTTGGAGCGCGGCCAGGTCCGGGTCGCCGTCCGCACGATGGCCGCCAACTTCCGTGACGTGATGATCGCTCTGGGCCTCTACCCCGACGACGACGCGGTGATGGGCGTAGAAGCCGCCGGCATGATCATCGAAACCGCCACCGGCGATGACCGTTTCGCCGTCGGCGACCGGGTCACCGGGCTGTTTCCGGACGGTACCGGCACCATGGCGATCACCGACGCGCGCCTGCTCATTGAAATCCCGACCGGATGGTCTTACGCCGATGCGGCAACGGCGCCGGTGGTCTTCGCGACGGCTTATTACGCCCTGACGACATTGGCCGACGTCCGGCCCGGTCAGCGGGTGTTGGTGCATGCAGCAGCTGGTGGGGTGGGAATGGCTGCGGTGCAGTTAGCCCGGCATTTCGGGTTGGAGGTGTTTGCCACTGCCAGCCGTGGTAAGTGGGACACGTTGCGGGCCATGGGCTTTGACGATGACCACATAGCCGATTCGCGCAGCTTGGAGTTTGAGGACAAGGTCCGGGCCGCCACCGGCGGTCGTGGTGTGGATGTGGTGCTGGACTCGCTGGCCGGTGATTTCGTCGACGCCTCGTTGCGTCTGGTCGCCCCCGGTGGGGTCTTCCTCGAAATGGGCAAGACCGACATCCGCGACGCCGATGAAGTCGCCGCGCAACACAGCGGTGTGCGCTACCGCGCCTTCGACCTGTTCGAGGCCGGCGCCGATCACATCGAGCGGATGCTTTCCGATCTGGCTGCGCTGTTCGAGGACGCGACGTTGCGACCTTTGCCGGTAACAATTTTCGATGTGCGGCGGGCGCCCGCGGCGTTGCGGTACCTCAGCCAGGCCCGCCACGTCGGCAAGGTCGTACTGACGATGCCGGATGCCTGGGCGCTGGGCACCGTGGTGATCACCGGCGGTACCGGTATGGCCGGTTCGGCGCTGGCGCGGCACGTGGTCGCCAATCACGGTGTGCGCAACCTGGTGCTGATCGGCCGGCGCGGTCCGGACGCGCCCGGTGCAACGGAGTTGGCTGCGGAGTTGTCCGCCGTCGGTGCCGAGGTGGCAATCGTCGCCTGCGACGCCGCCGATCGGGTGGCATTGGCCAAGGTGCTCGCCGACATTCCGGTCCAGCATCCGCTGTCCGCGGTGATTCACACCGCGGGTGTGCTTGACGACGCGGTGGTGACGTCGCTGACGCCCGAGCGGGTGGACGCGGTACTGCGGGCCAAGGTTGATACGGCCTGGAATCTGCATGAGCTGACCAAGGATTCGAACCTGTCGGCCTTCGTGATGTTCTCGTCGATGGCCGGTCTGGTGGGATCGTCGGGCCAGGGGAATTACGCGGCCGCCAACAGCTTCCTGGACGGCTTGGCGGTGCATCGGCGGACTCGCGGTCTGCCGGCCATCTCGCTGGGCTGGGGGCTGTGGGATCAGGCCAGCAGCATGACCGGCGCCCTCGAGGCGGTCGACTTTGCGCGGTTCGCCCGCGACGGCATCATGGCCATGTCCTCGACGCAGGCGCTGCAGTTACTCGACACCGCGATGGTGATCGACGAGCCGTTCCTGCTGCCCGCACACATCGACACCACCGCGCTGCGGGCAAAGTTCGACGGAGGCACCCTGCCGCCGATGTTCGTCGACCTCATCAACGCGCCGGCCCGGCGTCAGGTCGACGACTCGCTGGCCGCTGCGAAGTCGAAGTCCGCACTCCTGCAACGGCTCGACGGTCTGCCCGAGGACGAGCAGCAGGCGGTGCTGCTGGATCTGGTGCGCTCGCATATCGCGACCGTGCTGGG
>DASXJI010000600.1:0-8250 GCA_036497495.1 Mycobacterium sp. | reverse complement strand
TCACCCTGCTCGTAGTAGCCGGCCCGGTCACAGCCCTCGTGCACGGTTTGGCCGAACAACCACTGTGGGCGCAGCGCGTCATCAAGCGGGATCATCGGTGCCTGCCCGGTGGCCATGTAGAGCAGGTAGGTCAGCGTCTCCGACAGGTTGTCCGGATGGATCGGGCAACCCGGGACGCACACGATCGGGATTCCGGCCTTGCTCTTCCAATCCCAGCCCAGGTAGTCGGGCACGCCCATCGCGCCGGTCGGGTTGCCGGCCATCGCGTGGATGCCGCCGTAGGTGGCGCAGGTTCCCACCGCCACCACCGCGGTGGCCTTGGGTGTCAATCGGTCGAGCCACTCACTGGTGGTCATCGGCTGCCCGGTCGCCGGGTTGTTGCCGAACCCACACCAGTACCCCTCGTCCTTGAGCGCCTCGTTGGGAATCGAGCCCTCGACCACGAGGACGAACGGCTCCAGCTCGCCACGGTCGGCCTTGAAGAACCACTCGAGGAAATCGTCGGCGCCGCCATTGGGTCCGCATTCGAAATCGATCAGCGGCCAGTGGACGGCGACCTGGGGAAGGCCAGGAAGAGCGCCCAGTGCGATTTCCTCGACGCTGGGCTGGGTGGCGGCGGTCAACGCCACCGAATCACCGTCGCAACTGAGTCCCGCATTGATCCAGAGAACATGAATCAACGTTTCTTCTGCTTTGACTGCCGCTTCTGTTGGCATACTGCAGCTTTCCGGGGCCGCGGTCTGACCCCTTACGCTGCCGGAGTCGACTTTCGGCCCGCTTACGCGGCGCTATTCCCTGGGTTTACTCTCGCCGAATCACCTTGTCAACGGTGTTTTGGCAAATTCGGAAGCCGCATGCGGGTTTCCGGATTCTCCCCTGATTTCGTCAGCGGCGGCGTATTGTTCGGCGTCGATTACCGTCGGGGTGGATCACTAGCGTGCCTCGATCAGCAACATGTCGTCCATCTTGCGAATCACTTGCATCTGTTGCTATTACGCGTGATTGGCGCCTCGGTCAAGCCGGGCTGTCGAGATGGCAAGACGACGCACTCACGTCGCTGAGCCTGCCGTAAACCGTCGCAGCCAGCCGAACCAGTCGGCCATGCCGGCACCGGTACGGGCGCTGACTGGCAAAATCGTCGCCGTGGGGTTGACCTCGCGGACACGGGCTATGTACGAGTCGATGTCGGCCTCCAGATGGGGCACCAGATCGATCTTGTTGAGAAGCACCACGTCAACGGCGCGAAACATCACCGGGTATTTCAGTGGCTTGTCGTCGCCTTCGGTGACTGAATACACCATCGCCTTGGCGTGCTCGCCGACGTCAAACTCGGCCGGGCACACCAGATTTCCGACGTTTTCAATGATTACCAAGTCCAGAAGAGCTAGATCCAGTCCCTGCAGCGCGCGATTAACCATGGGCGCGTCGAGATGACATTCGCCACCGAATCCGTTGCCGGTGTTCAGCAGGGAAATCTGGGCGCCCCGGCCACCGAGCTTGGCGGCGTCCAGATCGGTGGCGATGTCACCTTCGATCACACCGACGGAGATCTCGCCGGCGAGTTCGTCGAGGGTGGCCTGCAACACCGTCGTCTTGCCGGAGCCCGGAGAACTCATCAGGTTGATCGCACGAATACAATTGTCCTCAAACGCATTTCGGTTAAATCCGGCCCGGATGTCGTTCTCGGCGAAGATCGACTCCAGCACGTCGATCCGCTGCGAGCCGGTGCGATAGCCACTGTGATCACCGTGGTCGTGGGGATGGGCGTGCGGGTGGTCGTCGTGCTCGTGGGTATGCAGGGTTCCGTCGTCGTGTCGATGAAATCTACCCATCTGCAATACCTTTCACGAGACATCCAATGACGTCACCAGGAACTCGTCACCGCGCAGTACCTCGACGTCGGCGCTCTCGCAACGCGGGCACAACAGACACCACTGTGATGTGATCGTCGAATGCTCGGCGCACGAGCGGCACTGCACCTGGGCGGTGATCAATTCCAGTTCCAGCTCCGCGTCTGGCATGTCCTCGTAATCGCGGACCAGCGCCCAACAAAACGACAGCGATTCGGGAACCACCTGACGAAGCGCGCCGATCCTGACGCGCACCACATCGACGTGGCGACCGTCGGCGTAGGGCTTGACAACGCCGGCAATTGCTTCGCACAGCGACAGCTCATGCAAGGCGGATCACCGCCCCGGCGCACTGACGGCAGCGGAGCCCATAGGCACCGTTCTACACCCGGGAGGTCGCCAATGTAGGAGACCCGCCAAGGTGGGCTATCGGATGCAAACTGCCGTGCCCGCGAAGCCGGCCGGCGGGTGCCCAAGGCGTCGGCTACCTCCGCTCAGTGTGGTTTGGGTCACATCGACCTGGGTACGCCAACAGTGGCCTTTGCGCAAAGTGCGAGAGGTGGCTAGGAGTACTCATGGACAACAACTTGCCCGGCGAACAGCTCTCGGAGGAACCACAGTCGGAACGTGGCGAGCCTGGATCCCGCGACACCGGGTCCGACAAGCCAAGCGGTGGACCCACCGATCGACCGGAGGGCGCGGTCGAGGATAAGGCCGTTCCGTCGCACGGCGGCTCGGAAGAAGGCAAGTTCGGCGGGCCCGGAACCCGGCCGCCCGAGGACACCGGAGCGGCCCTGCCGCCCTATGAAGGACGCCAGACCAGCGCCAAACCGATTGGTCAGGAGGGTGCCGAAGGGGGTGTCAAACCGGTTGAGTCGTCGCCGTTCAAGGCGCCTGCTCCGGACAGCACTCCGGGCGGTTCGACGGGATCGCCGGGCGACGAACAACCCGCCGAGGAGCAACCCGAGACCGACCGCGGTTACGACACGACTGGTCCGTCGCACACACCGGGGACGGGACGCGCCGAGAGTAAGCACTGAGCCGCGCCGCCGCGCTACCTCAATGCTTTTTGTGCCGATCCGGTTAGAGCCGGGTCTTTTTCGGGTCGTTGACCTGCCGCTTCGGCAGCGCTATGCCCGCTCGAATGCATGGCGGACATGGCCCGAGCACAAGAGACTGTGACCAAAGTCAACTGCCGGATGTGACGCAGGGCATTGTCGGTCACGGGCAGAACCGTCCACCCTGGGTGACTTAATCGATCGAGCCGTCCAGGGAGAACCGGTGGGTATTGAGCCTGATCGTATCGCGTTCGCATACGACTTGACCCTCGACGAAGTGCGCCGGCGCACCGCTGTCGTCGAGGCGATCGGGGCGGACTGGGACCCGCTGGAAGTGCTGGCCGAAGAGGATCGCGCCTACGCGATGTTGTATTCGGGCCTAGACGACCAACAGCAGCGGATTTTCGACGACTTAGTCGCCGCTGGAGTGCTTCCCGATCGGGCGGGCGGTCGTGTTCCCGATTGATCCCACCGCCGACCCGAGTCGCCGCGCCTGGTTCGGATGCCCTCAGTGCAACCACAGCCTCGGCTGCGCCGAGTGCCAGAGCAGCCGAAATTGCCGCGTGCACTGGCAATTCCTGCTGAGCAACCAGGCTTGGTTCCTGCACCTGCAATGCCCCGAGTGCGGTCATCTGTGGTCCGTCGACAGCCGGGGTCGCGGTGGATCGGCAAGCAGCGCCGCCTGACCCGAGGGGTCAGTCCGACAGTCCCAACAGTGCGTTCTCGACGACTTCGGGCAGCGCCGGGTGAATCCAGTATTGACCGCGCGCCATGTCCTGCACGCTCAAGCCGAAGGTCATCGCCTGAATGAGCGGCTGGATGATCGACGAGGCCTGGTGTCCCATGATGTGCGCGCCGAGTAGTCGGCCGCTTTCCGAGTCCGAGATGAGCTTGACGATGCCGACGGTGTCTTCGGCGGCCCAGCCGTAGGCGACATCCGCGTAATCCTGAACCTTGCAGGAAATATCGAAACCTTGTGCAACGGCTTCATTCTCAGTCAGCCCAGCATAGGCGATCTGCGGATCGGTGAACACCGCGGCGGGAACGTTGCGGTGATCAGTGGCGACCATCGCTTCGGTGTCGTCCCAGTCGCACAGCAGGTTGCGCTGCACGACGCGTGCTTCATGGTTGGCAACATGCTTGAGCTCATACGGCGACGACACATCGCCCAGCGCGAAAACGTTACGCGCGGTGGTCCGTTGGTATTCGTCGACGACGATACGGCGATCGTCTAGCTCGATTCCGGCTATGTCGGCGTCCAGCCGATCGCCGTTGGAGCGCCGTCCGGTAGCCACCAGCACGGCATCGGCCTGTAGCTCCGAACCGTCGTCGAGTTCCAGCACGATGCCGGAGCGGTTTTCGTGCGAGCCGAGAATGTTGCGGTGGCTGCGCACTTCCCATTTGCTCGCCGCGATCCGGGTGAACCGCCTGGACATGGTGTCGTCGAGATGCCGCAGCAGCGAGCCGCCGCGGATCACTATCGTGATTCGGACTCCGAGCGCGGAGAAGATGTGGGCGAATTCGCATGCCACGAAACCGCCGCCGACGATCACCAGATGTTTCGGCAGTTCCGGTATCCGCATGATGTCATCACTGGTGTAGTACTGCACCCCGCACTCCAGGATGGCCGGCGGAATCTCCGCCCGCGAGCCCGCCGCGATCACCACCTGTTCGGCAGTGAACTCCGCCCCGTCATCAGTGCGCAGTAGATAGCGACCGTCGTGCTGCACCGCAGCAAAGCGGGTGTGCGTGTCGTAGACGTCGATATTGGGTTGAGCGCGCCGGTAGTCCTCACCACCGATCGCGATCGGGTCGATGCGCCCGAACACGCGCGACACGATGTCGTCCCACCGCACCCGGTCGATGTGTGCGTCGATACCGTAACGGGCTGCCGAGCGGATGGTTCCGGCAACCTCGGCGGCGTAGACGAACATCTTGGTCGGAATGCACCCGACGTTGAGACAGGTGCCGCCAAAGGTTCCTTGCTCGCAGATCGCGACCCGCTTCTTGGCGTAACGGTCGTCGAGAATGCTGTTGCCGGATCCTGTTCCGATGATCGCCAGGTCGTAGCTTTCCATCCGGTAGCCTTTCAGCCGTTCTGAGACGAGACGTTAAAGGCCGCACCCAGGTAGTGGTCCAGCCAGCTGTCAAGCTGTTGGTATGCAACCTGTCGTGGCTGCGGCATTGACAGGAACACATCATGCTTGGCATCGACCACCGGGACGATTGTGCTCCGATTGCCGACGCAGCCTGCCCAGCGGGCGATGTGCCTGACGTCGAGAACCGCGTCGCCGCATTGCAGGGCGACCGCATCCGAGGCTTCGGTCACGCTGTGGTCCGAGCGCAGAATCAGATTCGGCACGCCGACATCGAGCCCGCGGTGCAGCTTTGTCTGGCCGCGCCGCACCGCAGACAGCCAGCCGAAGGTAATCGGGAAGCCGCCCAACGGTTTCCATTGCAGGTCGTAGTCAAACTCTCCGTGGTAGTCACGATGCAGGCTCGCGCCGTAGCCGCCGCCGGTCTCGCTCGGGCCGCGGGCGACCCGTTTGTCGCCGAAGCGCGCGATCGCGGCGATCAGCGCTCTCGTGGGTGGCCAGCGAAGCGGCATCGGGCCGGGCAGATCCAGAAAGGGACTGTTGAGCACCAGGCCCGCTACCCGGTTACGAGTGGTCGCGCCGCGTTGCCGCATCCGGTTCAGCCACAGCGAGACGATCAGTCCGCCGGCGGAGTGGCCGTATACCAGCACGCGGGCCGAACCTGTTTCTTCGCCGATGATCTGCAGTGCGCGATCGAGCTCGCGGTCGTAGCAGGCCAGATCGGTGGTGAAGTGCGGGGTCAGGCCGCTGCGCGATGAGCGCCCACACTTGCGCAGGTCCAGCGCATAGAAGGCGATCCCGCGGCCGGCGAAATGGTCGGCCAACCCAGTGTGGAAAAAGTAGTCGGTGTATCCGTGCACTGCCAGCACCGCATCGGCGGCCGGCGCGCCGTCGCCACGACGCAGCAGCGTCGCGTCGATGTCGCCCTCGCCGTCGGGGTCGTCACCCAGCGGGATGGTGCGTTGCCAGTAGCCGGGCAGGACATCGGGCTGCCAGCCAGTCACGAAAGCCAGCTTAAAGCCTGGTCGCCGACGAATCCGCTAGCCCCGGCAGGGCACGGCAGCGGCGCGATAGGTCAATGAGGCATCGACTGCGCAGATCAGCGGGTCAGAACCGGCCGAGATAACCTGGCGATCGATAAAGCTCGCTCCAACGCAAAGGACGATCGGCTCGGTGTCAGGCCCGCAGGCAAGCACAACCTCGAAGCTCGACGCCGTGCTGGTCGGGACCGGGATCATGAGCGCCACGTTGTCGGCGCTGCTGCGCCGGTTGGAGCCGAACTGGTCGATCACCATGGTCGAGCGGCTCGACGGTGCCGCCGCCGAAAGCAGCGACCCGTGGAACAACGCCGGCACCGGACATGCCGGGCTGTGCGAGCTGTTCTATACCCGGCAGCTGTCCGACGGTTCGATCGACATCGCCAAAGCGGCGCGGGTCAACGAGGAATTTCAGGTCACCCGTCAGTTCTGGGCCTACGCGGCGGAGAACGGCATGGTGTCGGACGTACGCGGCTTTCTCAACCCGGTCCCGCATGTCAGCTTCGTGCAAGGCGCCGAGCGCGTCGACTATCTTCGCCGGCGCCGCGAGGCGTTGGCCGGTAATCCGCTCTTCGCCCGCACCGAATGGATCGAGGACGCCGACGAATTCGCTCGCCGACTGCCCTATATGGCTGCCGAACGCGAATTCTTGGAATCCGTCGCGCTCACTTGGGCCGCCGACGGCACCGACGTCGACTTCGCCGAGTTGTCACGACAGCTGATCGGCTACGGCGTGCGCAACGGGACAACAACGTTGTTCGGACACGAGGTCCGCAATTTGTCGCGTCGGCGCGACGGCGGTTGGGCGGTGGCAGTGCGTAATCGTCGCACCGGCGAAAACCGCACGCTGGCGGCAAAATTCGTCTTCGTCGGCGCGGGCGGGCAAGCGCTGCCGATGCTGCAGAAGTCCGGCATCAAGGAAGTCAAGGGCTTTGGCGGCTTCCCGATCGGTGGACGATTCCTGCGCAGCGGCAACCCCGCGCTCACGGGCGCTCACCGGGCCAAGGTCTACGGCTTGCCGGAACCGGGTGCGCCCGGGATGACGGCGGCGCACCTGGACGCCCGCATCGTGAACGGCAAGCCGTGGCTGGTGTTCGGGCCGTTCGCGGGATGGTCGCCCAAATTCCTCAAGCACGGCCGGGTGAGCGATCTGCCCCGTTCTGTCCGGCCGGGCAACCTGGCCACCTTGCTCAGGGCTGGCGTCGGTCAGCTCGAGCTGGTCAGCTATCTGATCGGCCAGCTTCGACAGTCGGAGGCCAACCGGATCGAGACGTTACGCGAATTCGCACCCAGCGCAGTCGAGTCCGACTGGGAGCTGACGACCGCCGGGCAACGGGTGCAGGTGATCCGGCCGCACAAGCGTCGAGGCGGCGCGCTCGAATTCGACACCACCGTGCTTTGCGCCGCCGACGGCAGCATCGCCGGATTGCTCGGCGCGTCACCGGGTGCGTCGACGGCGGTGTCAGCGATGCTCGGGGTGCTGCAGCGCTGCTTTCCCGACCGCTACCAGACCTGGCTGCCGATTCTCAAGGAGATGGTGCCGTCGCTGGGGGCCACCTTGTCCGAGGAACCGGCGCTGTTCGAGGAGCTGCGGTCGTGGACCAACAAGGCGCTGGCGCTGGAGAATTCATGAACGTCGCATCACGCCGCGCCTGGGCCAAAGACCTCGATGTACCAACCCTTTACGCGCTACTCAAATTGCGGGTGGAGGTCTTTGTCGTCGAGCAGGCCCGCCCCTATCCCGAACTCGACGGTCGTGACCTGCTCGCCGAGACACGTCACTTCTGGCTGGCTGATCCCGACGGTGAGGTGATCTGCACCCTGCGGCTGATGGAGGAGTACCCGGGCGGGCACAAGGCATTCCGGCTCGGGCGGTTGTGCACCAAACGCAGCGCACGCGGGGAGGGCCACACCACCCGGTTATTACGTGCGGCGTTGGCCGAAGTGGGCGACTACCCGTGCCGGATCAACGCTCAGGTATATCTGGCGGACATGTACTCGCAGCACGGATTCGTCCGAGACGGTGACGACTTCCTCGACGACGGCGTTCCGCACGTGCCCATGCTGAGGTCCAGCAGTCCGCTTCCTCCCCAGGCGGTTGCACCGACTGCATCGTCACCGGACGGCCGCGGCGCGCCGGCCTGACGTCATGGTCACCGCGTCGGAGAACCCGTATCTGGCCGGCCTGCGACTGGCCGGGAAGAAGGTC
>DASXJI010000599.1:0-5197 GCA_036497495.1 Mycobacterium sp. | reverse complement strand
TGGCTGGACTCCGATCGGCCGATCACCAAGGACGACGCCGTTGACGGCACCGTGCAGTTCGCCTGGGGCGGCCTGTCACACGTGCCGCTTACCCGCTCTTAGCGGCGGCGCTTCCGATCCCGAAGCCGACGCGACGCGAGTCTGCGGCGCCGATCTCAACGTAGGCGATCTTGGCAGAGTTGACCACGAAGCGACGGCCCTTGTCGTCGGTCAAGGCGAGCACATCGGAACTCTTGCCCAGCGCGCCGGTGACGAGTTCTTCGACTTCGCTGGGGGTTTGCGCGGTGTTGAAGACCAGCTCGCGCGGACTGTCCGTGATCCCGATCTTGACCTCCACGCCGGCCCCTTCCCAATCCTCGTTAGTCGATGCTTCGACAAGGCTAGTGGACGCCCGGTGAGTGTGCGGAGAGCCGGTCGCCGCCAAGGATTCGCGGGCGCCGGCGACACCGGCCGCCGTTGACAAATCGTGACCTGACACGCCCGCGCCCTCGGCCTCGGCCTCGAGAGGGTGTCACACCGATAACATCTGCATCATCAGCACCACAAACTACCTGGATGGCGATCTCCAGGATTACCCCGATGACACCGTCGACGACATTTACGCCGACGGCGATTACTCGCCGTCCGATCAAAGGTGGCGTCCGATCGCCTCGATCGCCGGGATCGTCTTCGTGCTCGCCGTCATCGCCACCGTCGTGATCGTCAACGGCGGCGACAGCGCGTCGACATCGGCCACCGTGGTGGTTCCACCCAGCCGTAGCGCGTCACCGCGGCCCAGCTTGGTGCCGGTCCTGCCGCCCGAGACGGTCACCACCGTCACACCGCCTTCGCGTCAACCGAGCCCGACGGCCACCAGCACCGCGCCCACCGACATCCCGCCGCCGGCCGCCGTCCCCTCGACGCCACCGGACGTCGTAGCCCGCACGTTCATCTACCGGGTCACTGGCACCAAAGGGCTTCTCGATCTGGTCACCGTCGTCTACACCGACGCGCAGGGCTCGCCGCAGACCGACTTCAACGTGTCGCTGCCGTGGTCAAGGACCGTCGTGCTGAACCCGGGGGTAGGGCTGCGATCCGTCGTGGCGACTAGCCTGACCGGCCACCTCAACTGCTCGATCAGCGACAGCGTGGGTCAGCCGGTGGCGATCTCGACCAGCAGCGCCATGATCGCGACCTGTAGCCGCTAGG
This sequence comes from Mycobacterium sp., assembly GCA_036497495.1. Taxonomy (GTDB): domain Bacteria; phylum Actinomycetota; class Actinomycetes; order Mycobacteriales; family Mycobacteriaceae; genus Mycobacterium. Next base: position 4,009 of record DASXJI010000599.1, on the reverse strand, counting down.
CCAGACCCAGCTCGCGCATGCGTTCGTCGTGGGTGCGCTGCAGGCGGTCGAAGAATCCGGCCAGCTGCGTCAAGCCGTCGGTTCTCGACACCACCAGATCGACCAGCTCATCGTGTTCGGCCAGCACGTATTGGGCCTGCGTGATCGCCTCGCCTAGCAGGCGCCGCGACCACAGTGCCAGTCGGCTGCGCTGCTTGGCGCTCTTGGTCACCGCGGCGCGCAACTCGGCGACCACGAACTGCGAATGCCCGGTCTGCGACATGGTTTCGCGAACCACGTCAGCGACCTCGTCCGGCAAACCGTCGGCAATCTCCAGGTAGAAATCGGCGGCCAGCGCGTCACCGACGTACGTCTTGACCAGGGCCTCCAACCAGGTGCTCGGCGTGGTCAGCCGGTGGTAACCGTCAAGCGCGGACGCGTACTTCGAGATCGCCGGCACCACGTCGACGCCGCGGCGTTCCAACGCGTCAGACAGCCGCTCGTAGTGCGCCATCTCGGCGGCGGCCATGCTGGCCATCGAGATCCGCCCACGCAAATCCGGCGCCATCTTCGCTTCCTCGGTGAGCCGGTAAAACGCCACGACCTCGCCGTACGCCAGCAGCGCGAAGAGTTCGTTGACTCCGGGGTGGTCGGCCGGCAACCGTTGCGGAGGCGGATCAGCCCGCTGGTCGCTTGGTGAAAGCGGAGTCATGACGCCCACTCTAGGGCCGTCTACTGCCGCCCCGCTGCGCGCGCCGAGGCCGCGCTGGCGATCGCCAGGTAGCCGTCTACTGCCGACCCGCTGCGCGCGCCGAGGCCGCCAACTCGGGTCTTGACGCTTTACCAGCTATGATCGACCTAGGTGCCGGCGGTAGATCGATATCGCCATTACCCGAGCAATGTGCGTGCACGCAGTTGGTCCGCCTCCGTAAGTGCAGGGCCCCGCGAATCGGCAACGTATTCGACAGTCAACTGGTGCGCGCGTGACCCAGCGATTGACCAATCGAATACAACCCCGAAAGGCGTACGTGCTTCACGCATGACCCCACTTATCGCACCAAACCGTGCCGCAGCCGAATCAACCTTCGCCGACCTCGGCATCCGCCCCGAAATCGTCAGAGCACTCAGCGAAAAAGGCATCGAGCATCCCTTTGCCATCCAAGAGCTCACGCTGCCACTTGCCCTCACCGGCGACGACCTGATCGGACAGGCCCGCACCGGGATGGGCAAGACCTTTGCGTTCGGGGTGCCGCTGCTGCAGCGGATCACCACGGCAGGCGAAGATCGCCCGCTGAACGGAATTCCCCGGGCCCTGATCGTCGTGCCGACCCGCGAGCTGTGTCTGCAGGTGCACGGTGACCTCGCCACCGCGGCGAAGTACCTGAGCGCCGACGAAGGCCGACAGCTGTCGGTGGTGTCCATCTACGGCGGCCGGCCCTACGAGCCGCAGGTCGAGGCGCTGCGCGCCGGCGCCGACGTAGTGGTCGGCACCCCGGGCCGGCTGCTCGACCTGGCCCAGCAGGGCCATCTGCAGCTCGGCGGGCTGTCGGTGCTGGTGCTCGACGAGGCCGACGAGATGCTCGATCTGGGCTTCCTGCCCGACATCGAGCGGATTCTGCGTCAGATCCCCGACGTCCGGCAATCGATGCTGTTCTCGGCGACGATGCCGGATCCGATCATCACGCTGGCCCGCACATTCATGAACCAGCCGACCCACATCCGGGCCGAGGCACCGCACTCGTCTGCCGTCCACGACTCCACCAAGCAGTACGTCTACCGCGCGCACGCCCTGGACAAGGTCGAACTGGTCACTCGAATCCTGCAGGCCCGCGGACGCGGCGCCACCATGATCTTCACCCGCACCAAGCGGACCGCCCAGAAAGTCGCCGACGAGCTGGCCGAACGCGGTTTCGCAGTCGGTGCCGTGCACGGCGACCTGGGCCAGATCGCCCGTGAGAAGGCGCTCAAGGCATTCCGCACCGGCGACATCGACGTGCTGGTCGCCACCGACGTGGCGGCCCGCGGCATCGACATCGACGACATCACCCACGTCATCAACTACCAGATCCCCGAGGACGAGCAGGCCTACGTACACCGCATCGGGCGCACCGGGCGCGCCGGTAAGACCGGTATCGCGGTCACGCTGGTGGACTGGGACGAACTGGCCCGCTGGACGATGATCGACAAGGCGCTCGGCCTGGGCTGCCCGGACCCGGCCGAGACATACTCGAACTCGCCGCACCTCTATGTCGAGCTGGACATTCCTACCGACATTCAGGGGTACATCGGCACGCCGAAGAAAGCTCCGGCCAAGCGCCCGGCGTCGGGTGGTCGCAATGGCGACGAGCCCGCGCAGCAGCGCAACAGCAACCGGCAGCGACGCCGCACCCGCGGCGGCAAGTCGGCGACCGGCCATGCCGATGCCAACGGCAACGCTGACACGGATGGGCCGACCTCAGCCGCGGACGCCGGGTCCGGCGACGGCACGCGGGCACGGCGTCGCCGCCGCCGCCCCCGCAAGTCGGCGGGCGCGACGGCCGGCGCCAACTAAGCCGGCGCTGCTGCTGCCCGATGGTCAAGCCGGAACGCCGCACCAAAGCTGATCTACTGGCTGCAACCGCAATCGCGGCCGTGGTCGCCACGGCCGCGGCGTTGATCTGGTGGACCAGCGACGCCCGGGCCACGATCAGCCGGCCCGCGACGGGGCCCGCCCCCAGCCCGAGGCTGGCCCACGAGGTCCCGGCCTCGCTCAAGCAGCTCTGGACCGCCCCGAACGCGCCGACCGACCAGCCTGTCGTGGTCGCCGGAACCGTCGTCACCGCCGACGGTCGTACCGTGCAGGGGCGCGATCCGGTCACCGGCCAGGTGCGCTGGACCTACTCGCGCGACAGCGATCTGTGCGGGGTCGCCGGGGTCTACCGCTTCGCGGTCGCGGTCTATCGCGATGACCGTGGCTGCGGTCAGGCCAGCACCATCGAGGGATCCAACGGAAGCCGGGGGCCCGTCCGAAGCAGCTATGCCGACAAGCGGGTCACCCTGTCTTCCGACGGTACGACGGTGTTGTCGGCCGGCGATACCCGCCTCGAGCTGTGGCGCTCGGACATGGTCCGAATGCTGTCCTACGGCGAGATCGACGCCCGGATCAAGCCGTCGTCGAAGGGTTTGCACACCGGATGCCGATTGACGTCGGCGGCGGCCAGCTCGTCGGCGGTGTCGGTGTTCGAGGCGTGCGGCCGGCAAACCGACCTGCGGCTCAAGCTGCTGCGTCCGGCCAAAGAAGAGGACGAACCCGAACAGCGCGACGTGCCCGAGCCGGGCATCGGTGTGGATTCCGGCGCCCGGGTGCTGGCGCTGGCCGAGACCAGGACGGCCGTCTACCTGCCGGCGCCGCAGCCCAGGGTCGACGTCATCGACCAATCGGGCACCACGGTCGGAAGCACGTTGCTGCCCAAGCCGCCATCGCCGTCCGGTGTGGTGACCCGCCCCGGCAATCTGATCACCTGGTGGACCGGCGACAGGGTGATGGTCTTTGATGCCGCTAACCTGACCTACCGCTATGCGATCGGGCCCGCCGGCTCCTCTGTCCCGGTGGGTCCGGCGACCATGATGGCGGGCAAGTTGCTCGTCCCGGTCACCGACGGCATCGCCGTCTGCGATCCGGTCACCGGCGTCGGCGAGGACTTCCTGCCGGTGCAGCGGCAGCCGACGAATTCGGCGGTGATCGCCGCCGTGGCGGGTTCGCAGCTGCTCGAGCAGCGCGGCAACACCCTCGTCGCGCTGGGCTGACTACACGTCGATGCTGAACGTCGGCAGCGCCTTGCCTGACTTCCAGTGCTTGAGCAGCGCCTGAGCCAACTCCTGGTAGGCGGACGCGCCCTTGTTCTTGCGGGCGGCGAACACCGACGAGCCCGACGCGCTGGCTTCGGCGAAACGCACGGTGCGCGGGATCGGCGGCGCCAGGACCGGCAGGTCGTAACGATCGGCGACGTCGAGCAGCACGTCGCGGGTATGGGTGGTGCGCGGGTCGTAG
>DASXJI010000598.1:0-5335 GCA_036497495.1 Mycobacterium sp. | reverse complement strand
GGTGACGGCGGCGAGGAGGTCGCCGCCTTCGACCTGTTGGACGGGGGCGATGGCGACCCGGCTGATCAGGCCGCCCCGGGGAGCGGTGATTGCGGCTTCCATCTTCATCGCTTCGATGGTGGCGATCGGTTCGCCGGCGTTGACCTTGTCGCCCTCGGTGACCGTCAGGGTGACCACGCCGGCGAACGGGGCGGCGATGTGGCCGGGGTTGGTCTGGTCGGCTTTCTCGGCGGCGGGGATGTCGCTGGCGATGGAGCGGTCGCGCACCGACACCGGCCGCAGCTGGCCGTTGAGGATGCACATAACCGTGCGCATGCCCCGCTCGTCGGGGTCGGAGATGGCTTCCAGCCCGATCAGCAAGGTGACACCCTTCTCCAGGTGCACCCGATGCTCCTCGCTGCGGCGCAGACCATAGAAGAACTGGTTGGCCGACAGGCCTGAGGTGTCGCCGTAGGCCGCGCCCAGCTCGTATGCCGCGCTAAACGCACGGATCGCAATCTCACCACGATTGGCGACCAAGACCTTGGAGAACACGGGTAACCCTTCTTTCGGGCAGCGACGACGAGCAGGAAAGCGATGAGGCGCAGCGTATTCCGGGGCGCTAGCGCCTAGGATTGTTTCATGGCGACGGGCGCACCGTGGTCGTTCATCGATTCGATTAGTGCGGCGCCCATCATGCCGACACCGATCACGCCAACCCTGATGGTCATGGCGCGGCCACCGCGAGCGGCCGCTCGCCGCGCAGCACCGCTGCAGCGCCCTCCACGGCGGCCTGGATGGTCAACGCCATCGCCCGCTGAGTGAAGCCCATCAGGTGTGGGGTGAGCACCGTGTTGGGGTGGTCGAACACCGGGTGATGCTCGGGCGGCTCGGGGTCGTAGACGTCAAGCCCGAGTCCGGCCAAACGTCCGTCTTGCAAGGCATCATGGGCGGCGTCGAGGTCGATCAGCGCCCCGCGGCTGCAATTGACCAGAACACCGCCGGGCCGCATCAGCGAGAGGCGGGCGGCGTCGATCAGGTGGTGGTTCTCGGCGGTCAGCGGTACATGAAGCGTGACGAAATCGCTTGCGGCCAAGAGCTGTTCCACCGTTTCGCACCGGTAGTCGACGGGGACGGCGGCGTACGGATCGTAGGCACGGACCTGCAGGTCAAACGCCGTCGCGATCCGTGCTACCCGGCTGCCGATGCGCCCGAATCCGACGATGCCCAGCGTTGCGCCGTCGAGGTCACCCACGGTGATGGCGCCGCGTTCGTTCCATCTGCCGTCCCGCACCAGCGTGGTCAGCGTGGATAGCCGCTTGACCGTGCCCAGGAGATGCGCGAACACCCCTTCGGCCACCGAGGTTGTGTTCGTGCCCGGCGTGATCACCACCGGGATGCCGCGGCGGGCGGCTTCGGTCACGTCGACGAGGTCGGTGCCCACACCCGTGCGGGCAAGGACTTTCAGCGCCGGCATCCGGTCGAGCATGGCGGCGTCGACGGTGAACGCCGCCCGCACGATCGCGGCGTCGGCGGCCGCGAGGTCCTCATCGGTGGGGTTCAGCACAAGCCGCTGATTCGGCGCGAGGAACGGCTCCACCAGGTTGGGGTCGATCGGGCCCAGCGCGACGAACGTCTGGATGGGCACCGATGTCGTCGTGGCGGGCTCTTGAGAAGCGGTCGACATGGTTCAGCCCAGTGTGATTCGCGATGCCGTGGTGCCAGACACCGGTTCGATCTTCTGCCACTGCCCGCTTGCGGCGGACTCTTCCGCGGCGGCGACGATCGCCGCGGCCGAGACCGCGTCGTGCACATTGGAGTTCGCGGCGTCGCCGCCGGCGACGGCGAGAAGGAACTTCTCGGCCTCAATCGTTTTGAGGTCGTCGAAGCCCATCGCGTTGCCTGGTCCGGGCTGAAAGTGGGAATAGTCACCGTGTTTGGGGTTGGCGTTGACCGTGACGTAGCCGGGCTCGTCGGCGGTGCGCCCGATGCGCACCTGTAGCTCGTTCATCCGCTCGAAGTCCCACTTGAGCGACCCGTCGGTGCCGTACACCTCGATCTGGTAGCCGCAGGACGGCCCGACGATGACCCGGGAGGCTTCGATGGTGCCGACCGCCCCGGATCCCTGGGCGTCGGTACCGAACCGGACCAGCGCCGCGGCGTAGTCCTCATTTTCGACGGTGCCCATTTCGCCACCCTCGATCACGTCGAAGTGTGTCCCCGAGCCCATTGCGAGCTTGGGACGCTCGGTGTAGACGGTGCTGGTCAGCGCGGTGATCTCGGCGATCGGGCCGACGACGTACTGGCACAGGTCGCTGGCGTGGCTGAACAGGTCGGCCAGCACCCCGGAGCCGGCCAGTTCGCGGTTGAACCGCCACGACAGGGCGCCCTTGGGTTCGTTGGCGTAGCCAGAGAAGAAGGCGGCGCGTACGTTGGTGATCCGGCCGAGCTTGCCGGACGCAATCAGGCTGCGCGCGTGCTCGACAGCGGGGGCGTGGCGGTAGTTGTAGCCGATCGAGGTGATGACCCCCGCTTTCGTCGCGGCGGCTTCGATGGCGGCTGTCTCCTCGTAGCTGCGTCCGACGGGCTTTTCGATCCAGAAGTGCTTGCCGGATTCGGCTGCGGCAATACCGATTTCGGCGTGCAGGAAGTTGGGTGCGCAAATCGACACGACGTCCACCTGCGGGTCGGCCAGGACCTCGCGGTAGTCGATGGTCGCACGGGTGTAGCCGAGAACGTCGCGGGCGAACTCGGCCCGGTCGGGGGCGGTGTCCGCGGCGACGACGAGGTCGGGGGTGATGCCGAGCTCGGGGTAGACGATCGGCACACTGCGGTAGGCGCGGGTATGTAGCTGCCCCATCCAGCCGACGCTGATCAGCCCGACGCCGATTCGGCGGTTCGTTGTGCTCACTTGGTACCTTTCTGGTCTTCAGATGCGGGTGTTGCGGGCCGCGGTGAACGCCTCGCCGAGCGCGGCGGCCAGCATGGTGGAGTCCGAACCGATTGCCACGAACCGGAATCCGCGCTCGACATAGCGGACCGCTACGGCAGCGTTCGCGGCGAGAATCCCGGCGGTCTTGCCGTGCGCGGCCGCGGCGTCGAGCACCCGCCCGGTGGCGGCGACGAATTCGGGGCTGTCGAACTGCAACGGCACACCGAGCGCGAACGACAGATCCAGCGGACCGACGAACAACACATCCACGCCGTCCAGGGCGGCGATCTCGTCGACCGCATCCAAGGCAGCGAGCGTTTCGACCTGGATCACGCCGACCGTGTTCTGGGTGGGATCGGTCAACGGCGAACGGTCCAATCCCCATCGACACGACCGGTTGTAGGTGGCCACGCCCCGATCACCGTGCGGTGAGTAGCGCAGGTGCGAAAGAACGGCCGCAACCTCGTCGGGCTTGTCCAGCCGGGGCACCATCACCCCGGCCGCGCCCTGGTCGAGCACGCGACCGACCCGGATCCGCTCACCGGACTCCACCCGCACGATCGCCGGCACCCCGTAACTTGCGGCGGCGATCACGCTGTCAGAGATCACGTCCTCAGACCCGGAGCCGTGTTCGAGGTCGATGAGCACCCAGTCGGCGCCGGCCGCGGCGCACACTTCGGTGACGGTCGCGGAGGCCATCCCGACGAAGGTGCCCACGGTGGTTTCGCCATTGGCCAGCCGGCGCCGCAGCGCGCCGCAGTCGAGCGGGGTTGCGCTCATCCGAACCACCGCTGCGCGCCGCGGGCCTGCTCGTACTCGGCACGAAGCGCCTGCACCCATTCCTGCCCGGACACCTCGGCGGGGGCGACGTCCCACCACACATCCCCGCCCGGCAGGTCGACATGAGGGATGGTCGGCACCACCAGGACCACCGGACCGCGAGTATCGCGGGTCGTTGCCAGCGCCTGGCGCACCTCGTCCACGGTGGTGGCGCGGATCGCGGTCGCGCCCAACCCTTCTGCGATCTTGCGCAGGTCGACGTCGAGGTAGTCACCGTCCAAGCGGGGGGCCTTGTGCGCGGCGGTCTTCGTCATGATGTCGCCGTCGGCGCGGTAGCGGAACTCGTTGCCGAACTCACGGCCGCTGCGGTTCATCTGTAAGCGGTGGATCACCTGGTAGCCGTGGTTCTCCGACACCACGATCGTGATGTCGAGGCGTTCCTGCGCGGCGGTGACCAGTTCGGTCGGCGCCATCAGGAAGGTGCCGTCGCCGATGAACGTCGTGATCCGGTTGCCGGTGTCACCCTCGGCGAGCCGCACCCCCATGGCGGCGGGCAGCTCGTAACCCATGCAGGAGAACCCGAATTCGAGGTGGCAGTGCCGGTTGTCGGTGGCGTCCCACACCTTCTGCAGGTCGCCGGGCGGCCCGCCGGCGGCAGCGATGATGGTGTCGCCAATTTGGGCGTGCTCCTGCAGCAACCCGATCAGCTGCGGCTGGGTCAGCACTGCGTCGGTCACCGGGGCGTCGGGGTGCTCCTCACGCCGGAACGTGACGTCCGGATCGAGCGCCGCGGAGCGGATCGGCGCCCAATCGGCCTTCGCCGCGACGACCGTGTCGCGCCACACCGCGCTGGGGGTGTGGCCCTGCAGCGCCTGGGTGAGCGCCTCGAGACCGAGCCGGGCGTCGGCGAGGATTCCAACCGCGCCCTGCTTGCGGGTGTCGGCGTCAACCACGTTCAGCGACGCGAACTGCACCGAGTCGTTTTCAAAGATCGACTGCGAGCCGGTGGTGAAGTCGGTCAGCCGGGTACCCACGCTGATAATCAAATCCGATTGCTTGACAAGGGAATTGGCGGCGAAATTGCCTTCCAGGCCGACGCCGCCGACCTGCCACCACGCGTCGCGGGTCACCGCGCCCTTGCCGCCGAAGGTTTCCACCACGGGGATGCCCGCGGTCTCGGCGAACTGCTCGAGCGCCGCGTGGGCGTCGGAGTAGTGCACGCCGCCGCCGGCAATCAGCACCGGCCGGCTCGCCTCGCTGATGAGCGCGGCGATCTGGGTGATCTCGTCGGGGTCGGGCAACGGGCGGCGGATCTTCCAGTCCCGGGGTTCGAAGAACTCGACGGGGAAGTCGAAAGCGTGCGATTGGATATCCTGCGGCAGCGAGATCACTACCGCGCCGGTGTCGGTTGGGCTGGTGAGCACCCGCATCGCCTGCGGCAGCGCAGTGAGCAGTTGCTCCGGACGGGTGATCCGGTCGAAGAACCGCGACACCGGCCGGAATGCGTCGTTGACGGTGGCGTCGGCCTGGCTGGCGTGTTCGAGTTGCTGCAGCACGGGGCCCTGGTGCCGGGTGGCGTAGGTGTCTCCTGGCAACAACAGCAGCGGCAGTCGGTTCACCGTCGCCAAACCGGCGGCGGTGACC
>DASXJI010000597.1:0-5088 GCA_036497495.1 Mycobacterium sp. | reverse complement strand
CGTGCAGGTGGTCATCGTCGGCGACGGCGTCGACCGCGCCAAACTTCAATCGGCAATGCCCACAGCCGTTTTCACCGGCGCGCTGTACGGCGGAGAACTCGCCACGGCGTACGCCAGCATGGATGTCTTCGTCCATGCTGGCGAGCACGAGACGTTCTGCCAAGTCGTGCAGGAAGCACTGGCGTCGGGCCTGCCGGTGATCGCTCCCGATGCCGGCGGACCGCGCGACCTGGTGACGCCGTGGCGCACCGGATTGCTGTTGGGAGTCAAGGAATTCGAAGCACAGCTGCCCAACGCCGTCGCGCACCTGCTCGAAGAACGGCAGCGATACTCGGCGGCCGCCCGCAAGAGCGTGCTGGAACGCAGTTGGCCCGCCATCTGCGACCAGCTGATCGACCATTACGAAGCGGTGCTGTCGCCGATTGCCCGCGCCCGGATGGCGCGCCGACAACATGCTCAGGGGCAGTGAACCAACCCCAGTGAACTAGCCCTGGGCCAGCTCGGCGACCGACTGCCACTGCTCCCACGTGCGTAGCCGCTCCTCGTAATCGGCTTTGGCCAACTCCAGCGGCGCCGTGCCGAAGAACACCCGCAACGGTGGCTGCTCGGCGTCGACCACTTTGAGCACCGCTGCCGCGGAGGCCTTCGGATCACCCGGCGCAGACCACCGCTGCTTGCGAACCACCTCGGTCTCTGCGTGCACGTCGGCGTAGGCCGGCAGCTCCTCGGCGCGCCGCGACGACGACCCGGCCCAGTCGGTGTCGAAGCCCGCGGGCTCGATCAGCGTGACGTGCACACCAAATGGCGCGATTTCCTGTGCCAGCGCCTGGGAGAAACCCTCCAACGCCCATTTCGACGCGTGGTAGATCCCGACGTTCGGGAACGCGGTGATGCCGCCGATCGACGACACCTGAATGATGTGGCCACTGCGCTGTGCACGCAGATACGGCAAGGCGGCCTGGGTTACCCACAGGGCGCCGAACACGTTCGTCTCGATCTGGTCGCGGGCGTCCTGCTCGGACAGCTCCTCGACGAAGCCGAACTGGCCGTAGCCCGCGTTGTTGACGACGACGTCCAGGCGCCCGAAATGCTCGTGGGCCTGCTTGACCGCGGCGAAGTCGGCGGCGCGATCGGTGACGTCCAACGTGATCGGCAGAATCGCGTCGCCGAACTTGTCGACCAAATCGGCCAATGTCGCGGTGTCGCGCGCGGTAGCGGCGACTTTGTCGCCTCGATCCAGGGCGGCGATCGCCCACTCGCGTCCGAAGCCTCGTGAAGTACCGGTGATGAACCAAACTTTTTCTGTCACGCCGTGGTTCAACGCATCCGTCGGCGTCCCATTCCCGGATTGCCGATAGTGTCGATGGCGTGAACCGCGCAACGCTGGACAAAGACCCCCGTGACGTGGCGTCGATGTTCGACGGCGTCGCGCGGCGCTACGACATCACCAACACCGTGCTGTCGCTGGGCCAGGACCGGTACTGGCGGCGCGCCACGCGATTGGCGCTGGGCATCGGGGCGGGGGAGAAAGTGCTCGACTTGGCCGCCGGCACCGCGGTATCGACGGTCGAGCTGGCCACCTCCGGGGCGTGGTGCGTGGCGACGGATTTCTCCGTCGGGATGCTCGGCGCGGGACATGCCCGCACGGTGCCGAAGGTGGCCGGCGACGCGACCCGATTACCGTTCGGCGACAACGTGTTCGACGCGGTCACCATCAGCTTCGGGCTGCGAAACGTCGCCGAGCGCGACACGGCTCTGCGCGAGATGGCCCGGGTCACTCGGCCCGGTGGGCGGTTGGTGGTATGCGAATTCTCCACGCCCACCAATCGGTTGTTCGCCACGGCCTACAAGGAGTACCTGATGCAGGCGCTGCCGCGGGTGGCACGGGCGGTGTCGAGCAACCCGGAAGCCTATGTGTACCTTGCGGAATCGATTCGAGCCTGGCCGGATCAGCCTGACCTGGCACACCAGATATCTGCAGCCGGCTGGTCGGCGGTGCGGTGGCGCAATCTCACCGGCGGCATCGTCGCCCTGCACGCCGCCTACAAAGCGCAGCGCTGACTTTCATTCGCCTTGATTCTCGGTCTGGTCCGGTTGTGCTTCGTGTGCAACCATCGGGACCGGTGAGCCGCGAATTTCTTTGGTATATCCCGAATACTGTGCTGTCCGGGCACCGAGGCGACGACACCGTCGATGGCTGGGGCAGCCTGGGTTACTCAGTCGAACTGGCGCTGCGCGCCGAGCGGAGCGGCTTCGGCGGCGCGCTGATCGGCACCGGTTGGGGCAGGCCCGACTCGTTTGCCATCGCCACCGCGATCGCCGCACGGACCACGACGTTCGCCCCGCTGGTCGCCATCCGGCCCGGCTACTGGAACCCCGCGCATTTCGCCAGCGCCGCCGCCACGCTCGACCAGCTCAGCCGCGGCCGGCTGCTGGTGAACGTGGTCACGGGAGCCGACGACGCCCGGGCGTACGGCGACGTCGACCTCGACAAGTCGAGCCGATATGACCGGACCCGCGAGTTCTTGCAGCTGATCCGTCGATTGTGGCGCGAGGAGGACGTCACCTTCGACGGCGAATACTTCTCCGTCGAACACTCGACGCTGGGGCCGCGGACCTTCGGCGCCGATGAAGGCCGTCATCCGAAGCTGTACTTCGGTGGCGCATCGGCCGCTGCGGAAGAAGTCGCGGCCGAAGAGGCCGACGTCCAATTGTTCTGGGGTGAGCCACTCGACGGGATCGCCGAACGCATCGAACGGCTCAACGCGTTGTCCGAGAAACTCGACCGCGAGCACGCGCCGTTGGAGTACGGCCTGCGGGTGACGACGTTGGTTCGCGACACCTCGGAAGAGGCATGGCGCGACGCCGAGGCGAAGGTCGCCGAACTGGCCGGCAAGCCGTCGGTGTTGCTGCTGCACAATGCCGGATCGGCGGAGGGGCAGCGACGGCTGAGCGATCTGGCCGGCCGCGGCGAAGTTCTTGACTCCTGCCTGTACACGACGCCGAGTAAATACGGCGGCGAGGGAGCCGGAACGACGTGGTTGGTCGGATCGGCCACCGAAGTAGCCGCTGCTCTGCAGAAGTACAGGGACCTGGGCGTCACGCATTTCATCCTGTCGGACACGCCCTATCTGCCCGAGGTGTCCAGGATCGGCGACCAGGTTCTGCCGCTACTCCGCAATTAGCTGAACGGTTTTCGGCGATCGATTAGTCGCGAGGCCAGCCCGCTGCCGCGCCATACCCGCGCCACCCAGTCGGCGTCGTCGTCGGTGACCAGGTTGCCCATCACGCGCACCGCGATGCCCATCAGCGTCGTCGAGCGCATAGCGATCGGGCCCGCCGCAGGCAGGAATCGCGGGAACGTCAGCAACAACCCCAGGCGGCGGGCCACCGAAAACCCTCGGCCGTAATGGGATCGCAGCACATTGGGCCATGCCTTCGACAGGTTGGACAGCTCGCCCGAGCCGAGCATGTCTAGCATTTCTGCGGCCAGGCGGCCTGATTCCAGCCCGTAGTCGATGCCCTCGCCGTTGAGTGGATTGACGCACGCCGCGGCGTCGCCGATCAGCATCCAGTTCCGGCCGGCCACCCCCGAGACCGCGCCGCCCATCGGCAGCAGCGCTGAGGACATCGCACGCGGCTGGCCGTCAAAGCCCCACTCGTCCCGACGCAGGTCGGTGTAGTACGACATCAGCGGTCGCAGCGCCAATTCGGCGGGACGCTTCGAGGTGGACAACGCGCCCACGCCGATGTTCACCTCGCCGTTGCCCAGCGGGAAGATCCAGCCGTAGCCGGGCAGCACCGCGCCGTCGGGCGAGCGCAGTTCCAGATGTGAGGTCAGCCAGGGATCGTCGCTGCGTGGCGTGGTCAGGTATCCCCGGGCCGCGATGCCGTACACCGTTTCCTGATGCCATCGTCGGCCCAGCACGCGGCCCAATGTCGAGCGGGCACCGTCGGCGACGATCAGCTCGCGACAGCCGACCCGCGTCCCGTCGGCCAGCGTCACCGACGTCACCCGGGCTGCTGAATCATGATGAGCACCAACAGCTTTGACGCCGAGTCGCATACGCGCACCGGATTCCTCGGCGACTTTTCGAATCCGGTCGTCCAATTCGACGCGGGCCACCGCGCTACCGGTCGACGGGAACGAGGGGCCGGGCCATGCGACCTCGACCTCGCCGCCGAATCCGCTCATCCGCAGGCCACGATGCCGGATCCGGGCGTCCAGCCATTCGCTCAGGCCCAGCCGTTCCAGCTCGGCGACCGCACGCGGCGTCAGCCCGTCGCCGCAGGCCTTGTCGCGGGGAAAGTTCGCCGCGTCGATCACCAGCACGTCGTGACCGGCTCGCGCGGCCCAGGCGGCCGCCGCCGAGCCCGCCGGTCCGGCGCCCACGACCACCACGTCGGCATGGGAGTCCATGCTCACCAGTATGTTGGTCGGGTGAGGACTCCGGCGACGGTGGTAGCGGGCGTGGACTTTGGTGACGCCGCATTTGCCACCGATGTGCGCGACGGGGTGGCCCGTATCGAGCAACTGATGGAAACCGAGCTGCGCGGGTCCGATGACCTGATGACAGATGCCGTGCTGCACCTGTTCGAGGCGGGCGGCAAACGGTTTCGGCCCTTGTTCACGGTGTTGTCGGCGCAATTGGGGCCGCGTCCGGACTCCGGCGAGGTGACGATCGCCGGTGCGGTGATCGAGCTGGTGCATCTGGCCACGCTCTACCACGACGACGTGATGGATGAGGCGCAAGTGCGCCGCGGCGCACCCAGCGCCAACCTGCGGTGGAGCAACAACGTCGCAATCCTGGCCGGCGACTACTTGTTCGCCACCGCCTCGCGGCTGGTGTCACGGCTGGGCCCCGACGCGGTGCGGATCATCGCCGAGACCTTCGCCCAGCTGGTCACGGGCCAGATGCGCGAAACGCAGGGGGCCGCCGACAAGGCCGATCCGATCGCGCATTACCTGAAGGTGGTGCACGAGAAGACGGCCTGCCTGATCGGTGCGGCCGGCCGGTTCGGCGCGATGTTCTCCGGCGCCGACGAGGACCAGATCGAGCGGCTCAGCCGACTGGGCGACCTGGTCGG
>DASXJI010000596.1:0-17820 GCA_036497495.1 Mycobacterium sp. | reverse complement strand
CACGCTCGACGACGGATCCACGCTCGGCTATGACGAACTCGTGATCGCGACGGGCCTTGTGCCGCGCCGCATTCCGGCGTTCCCCGACTTGGACGGCATCCGGGTGCTGCGTTCGTTCGACGAAAGTCTGGCCCTGCGCCGGCACGCGTCGCAAGCGCGGCACGCGGTGGTGGTCGGCGCCGGGTTCATCGGCTGTGAGGTCGCGGCCAGCCTGCGCGGATTGGGAGTCGACGTCGTGCTGGTCGAACCGCAGCCCGCGCCGTTGGCTGCCGTCCTCGGCGAACAGATCGGCGAACTGGTGGCTCGGCTGCATCGCGCCGAAGGGGTCGACGTGCGCACCGGTGTCGGAGTCGCCGAGGTCCGGGGCGCTGGCCACGTCGAGACCGTGCAGCTGACCGACGGCACCGAGCTCAGCGCCGATCTGGTCGTCGTGGGCATCGGGTCGCGGCCGGCGACAGATTGGCTCGACGGCAGCGGTATCGAGGTCGACAACGGCGTGATCTGCGACGCCGCCGGCCGGACCAGCGCGCCCAACGTGTGGGCTCTCGGCGATGTCGCGTCCTGGCGCGACCCCAAGGGACACCAAGTGCGGGTGGAACATTGGAGCAATGTCGCCGAGCAGGCCCGTGCTGTCGTGCCCGCGATGCTCGGCCAAGACGCCCCGTCCAACGTCATCGTCCCGTATTTCTGGAGCGATCAGTACGACGTCAAGATCCAATGCCTGGGTGAGCCCATCGCCACTGACACCGTGCACGTCGTCGAGGACGACGGCCGCAAGTTTCTCGCCTTCTACGAGCGCGACGGCGCGGTGGCCGGCGTCGTCGGCGGTGGTATGCCCGGCAAGGTGATGAGGACGCGCGCGAAAATTGCCGCTGCGGTGCCGATTTCCGAAGTACTCGGGTAATGCGCGGTCTGCGACTTCAATCCGAGAACTGCTCAAGGGCCTTGCGCATAGCGGGAAGCGCCTTTCCGGCTTGATGTTCGATGAGCGCGGCTTCTGCGACCATGCCCACCCACAATTGCGCGCACTCATAAGGGTGCGGACGTTTGAGGGCGACGAAGTCCGCCTTGCACAGCTCGGCACTAGCGTGATTGCGACGGGCGATTTCGTCGGTGACAGCGGGCTCAGCGCGAGCCTCCAGCAACAGGGCGCGCACACCGCGGTCGCGCAGGCAGCCGTCGAGGTAGGTGTGTGCGACGCAAGTCAGGCGACGACGCCCGGGCGGCATGCCGTCGATGGCTGCTTGAATTTGGGTGGCCAATCTTTCATGAAATTCTCGGTGCAGCGCAAGGAGATACGACGCGCGGTCACCGAAATGGTGAAAGAAGGTGCCTTTCGCCACGCCGGCTTCCTGCACGATGAGATTGACGCTCAAGCCGGCCAACCCGGTGCGCTCGGCCAGCCGCAGGCCGGCGTCGATCAGCGCTTCCCGGGTCTTGGCCATTGCCTCCTTGCGCACGCCCTTGGGCGTCGCGGACGGCATCGAGGTCATCCGGGCACTCTAACCGCCGCTCTGCGTGCGGCCTTGCGCTGACTGCGCCGTGCCAGCAACTCACCGTACTGTTCGCAGACGTGGATCACCCCGGTGAGCTGATAGCTGATCCAGCCCTTGTGGGTCGACGGCGCCATCTTGTTCGAAAACGGCGCGTCAGTCGCGGGGGCAGTCATCGATCACTCCTTGAGTTAGCGGCAGCCCCAATGTACCGTTGACTGACCGGTCGGTCAATGAAGGGACGGTAGATGGTCACTATGGTCGAGACTCGAGTGGGCAGGGTTGCCTGCAGCGACGTCGGAGAAGGGCCCGCGGTGGTGCTGCTGCACGCCACGTTGCACGACCGCCACGATTTCGACCCAATCGCGGCACCCCTGAGTCGTGACCACCGCGTGATCGCACTGGACTGGCCGGGGCACGGCGAGTCACCGGCGCCGGTGCCGAATTATCGGCCGACTGCCGCCTCGTTCGCGGACGTTCTTGCCGACGTCGTTGCGGCACTGAGCCTTCAGCGTGTGGCATTGATCGGAAACTCCGTCGGTGGTTTTGCCGCCGCACGACTGGCGATCGCCGACCCCCAACTGGTGTCACGACTGGTCTTGGTCAACAGCGGCGGGTTCATCGCAAGCCCGGTGACCAATCTCTACTGCCGATTGCTCGGCACCCCGGCGGTGATGAAACGAGTCCTGCCGCGCTCCATTCGCAGCTATATGAAGGCATCAAGCGACAACGACAACGCCGTGCAAGAACGCGCGCTGGCACGCGCGAAGACCCCGGAGGGCGTATTGCTCACGGCGTCGATGTGGCGCAGCTTCGCCTCGCACGAATACGATCTGCGTCCACGCGCAGACCGCATCACCGCACCGTGCCTGGTGATCTGGGGATCGAAAGACACCGCAATCCCTATGCGGCTGGGCCGATCCACTGCCGCCGCGATACCGGGCGCGCGGCTGGAGGTCCTGCCGACCGGCCATATCGCGTTCTCCTCGGACCCTGCGGGATTCTTGGCCGTTGCCGCGCCGTTTCTGGCCGCTGCACGCGAAAGCGTGCAGTGATCGGAAACGCGCTTTCGGCGACGAGGCAGTCCGTCCCAGTCGTCCCAGTCGTCCCAGTCGTCCACCGAGTCGACCGGCTCCGGCAATCCGGCCACCGGCACGGTGAGCCGATGATACGCCGGTAAGAAAATTATTCGCCGGCGTCGCTATTCCCAGGTGACCGGTGGACCGTGTGGCGAGCACACGCCCAGCAGCCGGTCGTCCGCGCCAGGCCAGCAGCGGGCACGGACCGCGAACTCGACCGGAGCGTCCGGCGTTCGCCGCTGCGGTTCCAGCATCAAATGGGCGAACGGCGACTCGGCCCGCGCGCGTGCCGCCAATTCATCGATCTCGGCCGAGACGGTTTCCTGCTCGGTCACCGACAGGTACTGCCACATGATCGAATGCCACAGCACGGTAAGTGAGCCGGACGAAAGCTCCAGGTCCGCAACGGCGTCGGTGGCATTGCGGAGGTGCAACGGCGCCGGCACCCGTCGGGCAAGACCGATCGCGCCGCGCAACCGCTCCAGCCGCGCCGGCTGGTCGGGCCAGACATAGCTCAGCAACGTCAACTCGCCATCGGTGCTCGTTGCGTCCAGCGGCGCGATGTCGTAGCCGTGACGTTCGGCGATCCGCAGGCTCGCGGCGGGAGGCAGTGGGCCCCGCCACGCATCGTCGACGATCACCGGTGAATCGGCCGGGCCCCACTCGCCGCCCGGATAGCGGTAACGGTAATGGTCGGCGCGCAGATTCAGCCCGGCACTGCAGCCGATCTCGAAAAGCCTTACCGGCGACTCGAATCGGTCGACAACAGCCAGCAGACCTCCGATCAGCGCGGCCGATCGGCCCACCTCATTGGTCTGCGGCGGCTGATCAAGAGCGCCACGCAGATAATCGGTGTGCTCGGAGGCGACCTGCACGATATCGGGCCATCCGGCTTCGGTATCCCAACGCCCGCCGACACTGGGATACCGGTGGCGCAACGCCGGCGCACGGCCGTCGAGAACCAACCGGTGCAACCCGCCGAGCAGTCTCAGCGGCAAGGCCAGCCGGCCGGAATCGTTTTCGTGTCCGGCCAGGATCGCCGCAAACACCCCGTCGGCTTCGACGTCGGCGGCCACCTGCTCCAGCACTTCGCCGTACATCGGCGAACCCATGGCGGTGCAGACCTGCCCCTGCACCCGAATGGTTTGCAGCAGCTGGCTCTCGACGCTGCTCATACGCCACTCCTCAATCCCGGCTTCGCCGATCGGCTCATCGGTCCAGGTCCTTCAGTCCGGCGCGGACGACCTCGAAGGCGTCCCCAATCGCCTCCGGCAGCGAGACGGATTCATCGTCCAGCCAGTGCTCGTAGGCGCTCAGCGCCACGCCGAGCATCATCCACGCGACCGTCTGCGGCTTCAGGTCGGCGGTCTTGGTGCCGGTTCGCCGCGCCACGAAGCCCGCGATCACGTCACGCCACCCCGCATACATCGTCATCGAATATGCCTGCAGCTCAGCCGTTTGCAGGATCACCCGCATCCGCTGGCGATGCCGGACAGTTTCGGAGTCGTCAAAGGTGTTGAACGACAGAAGCGCATCGCGCAGCGCCTCGCCGAGCGGCATATCCGGATCGACATGGTCCAGCAGCTCTCGCAGGTGCTGCAGGTGAGCGTCGAAGTCCCCCCAGGGAATTGCGTTCTTCGACGCGTAGTAGCGGAACACGCTCCGGCGGGCGATGCCGGCCGCGTGCGCCACGTCGTCGACACTGACCTCCGCGAACCCGCGTCCGGCGAACAGCCCGAGCGCGACGTCGGAGATGTGCTCACGCGTGGTGGACCGGCGGCGGCCGACCCGAGGCTGCTGCTGCGCCATGATCGCCGCCCTTCCATTCCGGCACTCGATGCCATATTCTGGCTGAGATTTTGACCACATCGACTCGAATTGTCGAGCCCCGACCGAAGGAAAGGCAACGTCATGGAGCCCAACCAGCAGACCGACACCGATACCGAGCTCGTCACCGAGACCCTGGTTGAAGAGGTGTCCATCGACGGGATGTGCGGGGTCTACTGATCGTGAGCGCCTCCGCGCAGGAGCGGGGCGAGTTCGATCCCGATCGCGCATGGCGGTTGCACCCTCAGGTGGCCGTGCGGCCAGAGCCCTTCGGTGCGCTGTTGTATCACTTCGGAACTCGCAAACTGTCGTTCCTGAAGAACCGCACCATCCTCGCGGTGGTGCAATCGTTGGCCGAATACCCGGACGTCCGCGCCGCCTGCCGGGCCGCAGGCGTGCAGGACTCGCAGCAGCAGCCCTACCTGCATGCGCTCGGCGTGCTGGCCGGGTCGCACATGCTGGTGCAGGCCGAAGCCAAGGAGGCAGCATGACGCGCGCCGGCGACATTGAGAGAGGCAGCGGTGGGGTGGGGGCACGCCCCCTCGCCGCTACGCGGCTGGGGGGACTCCCACCCGCTTGCGGGGGAGAGCGGCGCATATGACGGCGACGGTGCCACGTCTCATCGAGCAGTTCGAACACGGGTTGGACGCACCCATCTGCCTGACCTGGGAGCTGACCTACGCGTGCAATCTGGCCTGCGTGCACTGCCTGTCATCGTCGGGCAAACGCGATCCGCGTGAGCTGTCCACACAGGGCTGCAAGAACATCATCGATGAGCTGGAACGCATGCAGGTGTTCTACGTCAACATCGGTGGCGGGGAACCGACTGTGCGGCCTGACTTTTGGGAGTTGGTGGACTATGCCACGGCTCACCACGTTGGGGTGAAGTTCTCCACCAACGGCGTGCGGATCACTCCCGAGGTGGCAGCCAAGCTGGCGGCCAGCGACTACGTCGACGTCCAGATCTCGCTGGACGGCGCGACGGCCGAAGTCAACGACGCCGTGCGCGGCCCCGGGTCCTTCGCGATGGCCATCCGGGCGCTGGAGAACCTCGCCGCCGCCGGATTCTCCGACGCCAAGATCTCTGTGGTCGTGACTCGCCACAACGTCGATCAGCTCGACGAATTCGTTTCGCTGGCGAACCGATACGGCGCCACCTTGCGTATCACCCGACTGCGGCCCTCTGGCCGCGGCGCCGATGTCTGGGACGACCTGCACCCGACCGCCGACCAGCAGGTGCAGCTCTACCAGTGGCTGGTTGCCAAGGGCGATCGGGTGCTCACCGGCGACTCGTTCTTCCATCTGTCCGGGCTGGGCGAACCGGGCGCGTTGGCAGGCCTGAACATGTGCGGCGCGGGGCGGGTGGTGTGCCTGATCGATCCGGTCGGCGACGTCTACGCCTGCCCGTTCGCCATCCACGATCGCTTCCTGGCCGGAAACGTGTTGTCCGACGGCGGTTTTGACAAGGTCTGGAAAGATGCGCCGCTGTTCCGGGAGCTCCGCGAGCCGCAGTCCGCGGGCGCATGTGGCAGCTGTGGGCACTACGACAGCTGCCGCGGTGGCTGCATGGCTGCGAAGTTCTTCACCGGCCTGCCGATGGACGGACCCGACCCGGAGTGCGTTCAGGGTTACGGCGAGCCGGCGCTGGCACGGGAACGCGACAAACCACGCCCGGCAGGTGACCACTCGCATGGCCGGCCAAAGAGCGGACCCGTACCGCTGACGCTGTCCATGCAGCCACTTACTCCGCCGCAGCGACTATGCAACGAAAGCCCGGTCTAGCCGTGCCCCGTGATGTCTGGTTCGAGACGGTTGCCATCGCGCAGGAACGGGCGAAGCGGCGGCTGCCCAAGTCGTCCTATGCCGCGCTGGTGGCCGCCAGCGAAAAAGGGCTGACCGTTTCCGACAACGTCGAGGCGTTCGGAGAGCTGGGTTTCGCGCCTCATGTGGTCGGCGCGCTCGAGAAGCGTGATATGTCAACAACCGTTATGGGGCAAGAGATTTCGCTGCCGGTGATCATCTCACCGACGGGCGTGCAGGCGGTCGATCCGGACGGCGAGGTGGCTGTCGCCCGCGCGGCGGCGGCGCGCGGGACGGCGATGGGATTGTCGTCGTTTGCCAGTAAGCCGATCGAGGACGTGATCGCCGCCAACCCGAAGTTGTTCTTCCAGGTCTACTGGTCGGGCGGGCGCGACGTGATCGCCGGGCGTGTCGAGCGGGCACGGCAGGCCGGCGCCGTCGGTTTGATCGTCACGACCGACTGGTCGTTCTCGCATGGCCGGGACTGGGGCAGCCCCACGATCCCGGAACAGATGAACCTGCGGACCATGCTGCGGATGTCACCGGAGGTGATCACTCGGCCCGGTTGGCTGTGGAGATTCGGCAAGACGCTGCGTCCACCCGATCTACGGGTGCCCAACCTGGCCCGCCGCGGTGAGGTCGGGCCACCGTTCTTTGCCGCATACGGGGAGTGGTTGGGCACGCCGCCGCCGACCTGGGCGGATATCGCCTGGTTGCGCGAACTGTGGGGTGGCCCGTTCATGCTGAAGGGCGTGATGCGGCTCGATGACGCAAAAAGGGCTGTGGATGCCGGTGTTTCGGCGATCTCGGTGTCCAATCACGGCGGCAACAACCTGGACGGCACCCCGGCGTCGATTCGCGCGCTGCCCGCCGTTGCCGAAGCGGTCGGCGACCAGGTCGAGGTTTTGCTGGATGGTGGCATCCGGCGCGGCAGCGACGTGGTGAAGGCGCTGGCGCTCGGCGCGCGCGCCGTGATGATCGGCCGCGCCTACCTGTGGGGCCTGGCGGCCGCCGGGCAAGCCGGCGTGGAGAACGTGCTCGACATTCTTCGCGGCGGTATCGACTCCGCCTTGATGGGTCTGGCGCGCGCTTCAGTGCACGACCTCAACCGGGACGACGTTCTGGTGCCGGATGGTTTCACCCGGACGCTCGGCGCGGGCCCACCCGCGGCAGGAGGCGCGTAGCCCCCTCGCAGATGCGAGACCAGCGGGTATGTTGATACTCACGTGGCGGACGTGGCGTCGGTGACCGGTCTTAATGAACGGCCAGCAGGAAAAAATCTTTCGAAGCGCCAACAACCGATGCACTGCAGGTGAATTCGTCTTACCATCACCGAGTGGTCCAGTCCGAACTCGGGGGCTCTACGTCGAGCCAGCTGCACGGCATGCCGTCAGGTCTCACGATACCGGTTGGATCGACCGAGCAGCACGGGCCCCATTTGCCCCTGGACACCGACACGCGGATCGCGACCGCCGTCGCCCGCGAGGCGACCGCACGGCTCGCCGGTGAGTCCAGCTTGGGGTGGATGCTGGCGCCGGCGATCGCCTACGGCGACAGCGGCGAGCACCAGGCCTTCCCCGGAACGATCTCGATCGGTACCGACGCGCTGAGCGCGTTACTGCTGGAGTACGGCAGGTCGGCGACCTGCTGGGCGCAGCGGCTGCTCTTCGTCAACGGCCATGGCGGCAACATCGCCGCGCTGAGCCGGGCGGTGAAGCGGCTTCGGTCCGAAGGGCGTGACGCCGCGTGGTGTCCGTGCGTGGTCGCTGGCAGCGATGCACATGCAGGACACACAGAAACTTCCGTATTACTGCATATTTCGCCAGCCCACGTTCTGACCGACCGCTGGCGCACGGGCAACGGCGCGCCGCTGTCCGACTTGCTGCCCTCGATGCGCCGCGGGGGAGTCGCGGCAGTCAGCGAGCTGGGGGTGCTGGGAGACCCAACCACAGCAACCGCAGCCGACGGTGAGCGGATACTGGCGGAGATGGTCGACGACTGCTTGCGCCGGATCCGGCGCTGGGCCCCCACAGCCGACGGGATGCTCACGTGACGCGCGCCGGCGACGACGGTGCCGGCGCAGCCGACACTGAGGAGTGGCGCTTATGACTCAGGCCGGCGACGACGGTGCCGGCGCAGCCGGCACTGAGGAGTGGCGCTTATGACTCGGGCCGACGACGACGGTGCCGGCGCGGCCGGCACTGAGGAGTGGCGCTTATGACTCAGGCCGACGACGAGGGTGCCGGCGCAGCTGGCACTGTGGGGGGACGCCCCCTCACCGCGGTGCGGCTGGGGGTACCCCCACCCGCCTGCGGGGGAGAGTGGCGCTTATGATTCAGACGCGGTTGCCGGATGGATTTGCCGTGCAAGTCGACCGGCGGGTCAGGGTGCTCGGCCAGGGCGCGGCTTTGCTGGGTGGTTCGCCGACCCGGATATTGCGGCTGGCCCCTGATGCCCAGGACATGCTTGCTGACGGCCGACTCAAAGTCAGCGACGCGGTCAGCGCCGAACTGGCCCGGACCCTGCTCGACGCGACGGTGGCCCACCCGCGGCCCGCCGGCGGTCCCTCACACCGTGACGTGACCGTCGTAATTCCGGTGCGCGACAACACTTGTGGCTTGCGTCGGCTGCTCACGTCGTTACGAGGCTTGCAGATCGTTGTGGTCGACGACGGGTCATCGACGCCGATCACGCATGAGGATTTCACCGGCGCGCATCCCGGCATCGAGATTTTGCGGCACGCGAGGAGCCGGGGTCCAGCCGCGGCGCGCAATACCGGCCTCGCCGCCTGCAAGACGGGGTACGTCGCCTTCCTGGATTCCGACGTCATCCCGCGGCGCGGCTGGCTGGAAGCTTTGCTCGGCCACTTCTGCGACCCGACTGTGGCGCTGGTCGCCCCGCGGATCGTCGGTCTGGCTCACACCGACAATCCGGTCGCGCGCTACGAGGCGATTCGCTCGTCGCTCGATCTCGGTCACCGCGAAGCTCCGATCATTCCCTATACCACCGTTTCGTACGTACCCAGCGCCGCAATCATTTGTCGCACTTCGCCTTTGCGTGATGTCGGCGGCTTCGACGAGACCATGCGTTCCGGCGAGGACGTTGACCTGTGTTGGCGACTGGTCGAGGCCGGGGCCCGGTTACGCTACGAGCCGATCGCCCAAGTGGCGCACGATCATCGGACCGAATTACGGGATTGGGTTGTGCGCAAGGCGTTTTACGGTGGTTCGGCCGCCCCGCTGTCGGTTCGTCATCCGGACAAGATCGCGCCGCTGATGATATCGGGATGGGCGCTGACGGCGTGGATCCTGATGGCTATCGGCTCGAGCTTCGGATACCTGGCGTCGCTGTTCGTGGCAGCGCTGACCGGTCGCCGGATCGCGAAAAGCATGCAAGGCGCCGAGACGCAGATGTCGGACGTTCTCACGGTGGCGGCCCGCAGCCTCTGGTCGGCAGCGTTGCAACTGGCGTCGGCGATCTGCCGGCACTATTGGCCGGTCGCGTTGCTGGCGGCCATTGTGTTCCGGCCGTGCCGCCGGGTCGTGCTCCTCGCTGCCATCGTCGACGGGGTGGTGGATTGGGCCAGTCGCCGGCAATCCGCCGATGACGACGCTCAGCCGATCGGGTTACTGACCTACTTGCTGCTCAAGCGGGTCGATGACCTGGCCTACGGTCTCGGGCTCTGGTACGGCGTGGTGCGGGAACGCAACATCGGGCCGCTCAAGCCGCAGATTCGAGTCTGAGTCCTGACCGCAGCGGCATTGCACAGCGATGTCCTGATCATCGGTGCGGGAAGCGCTGGATCCGTTGTTGCAAACCGTCTTTCGGCTGACTCACGCTGCTCGGTGACTGTGCTGGAGGCTGGGCTCGGCCTGGCCGATCCGCGACTTCGCGCCGAGACGGCGAATGGGCTACGGCTGCCCATCGGTGCCGCCAGCCCGTTGGTCCAGCGCTACCAGACGCAACTCACCGATCACCCGGCCCGCCAGTTCGCGATCATGCGCGGCGCGACGGTCGGCGGCTCGGGCGCCGTCAACGGTGGTTATTTCTGCCGGGGTCTGCGCCGCGACTTCGACGGCTACCGGCTGCCCGGCTGGGGGTGGTCCGATGTTGTCGAGCACTTTCGCGCGATCGAGACCGATCTGGATTTCACCGGGCCGGCCCACGGCGATTCGGGTCCCATCGCCGTGCAGCGGACACGTGAAATCGTCGGTAGCACAGCGACGTTCGTCGAGGCGGCGCAGCGGCACGGGTTCGGCTGGCTACCCGATCTCAACGATGTGGACAACCTCGCCGGTCTGCCATCAGGCGTGGGCGCCGTACCGCTCAACATCGTCGACGGGACGCGGATCGGCCCCGGGGCCGCGTATCTGCTGCCCGCGCTGAGGCGCGCCAACCTCTCGTTGCTGACCCAGACGCGCGCCGTCCGACTGCGCTTCTCCGGCGGACGCGCGGTCGGTGTCGACGCCACCGGACCGGGCGGGCCGATCACCGTGACAGCCGATCGCACCGTGTTGTCGGCCGGTGCGATCGAATCCGGACACCTACTCATGCTTTCCGGTGTCGGCGACGAGGCTATGCTGCGGACCGCCGGAGTCGACCTGGTGGCCCGGTTGCCGGTCGGTCTGGCATTCAGCGACCACCCGGAATGGGTGCTGCCAACGACCTGGGCGGTCGCCACCGGTCGGCCGGTGCTCGAAGTGGTACTCAGCACGCCCGACGACGTGGAAATCCGGCCGTATACCGGTGGCTTTGTGGCGATGGTCGGCGACGGGACGGCAGGACACCCGGACTGGCCACACCTCGGTGTGGCGCTGATGCGGCCGCGGGCGCGCGGCCGGCTGACCCTGGTCTCCGCGGATCCGCTGATCCTGCCGAGGATCGAGCATCGCTACGACAGCGAGCCCGGCGACGTCGCGGCATTGCAGGCCGGCTGCGATCTCGCTCGCGAAATACTCGGCTCGACAACGCAAGTGGGTGAGCCCGGATGGTCTACGTCGCAGCATTTGTGTGGCACCGCGCCGATGGGCAGTGTCGGGGATCCGTTGGCAGTCGTCGACCATCAGTGCCGCGTGCACGGTATCGACGGGCTGTGGGTGATCGACGGTTCGGTGCTGCCGACCGTCACCACCCGCGGCCCGCACGCCACCATCGCGATGCTGGGGCATCGGGCGGCGGAGTTCGTCAGCTGAATCGCCGCGCGGTCGGTATCGGGCCGGGCAGGCGCTTTGCGTAGTCTGTTCACACCGGATGAAGGAGGTGGTCCGCATCACCGACAAGACCGATCCTCGGCCGGCGCGTTCCCGGGCTCGGTTGCTGGAGGCCGCCACCGCGCTGCTTCGCACCGGTGGGCCGAGCGCAGTCACCGTCGACGCGGTCACGCGTGGCGCCAATGTAGCCCGGGCGACCCTGTACCGCCACTTTCCGAGTGGAAACGAGTTGCTGGCAGCGGCTTTCAGCGGCCTGATCCCGCCGGCACCAATGCCGTCCGAAATCGGCACCGTGCGCGATCGACTGATCGCGGTGGTGCTGGCATTCGGGCAATCGATCGCCGAGGCCCCGGGCATGGTGATGGCGATGAGCTGGCTGGCGCTCGGGCGAGACCTGGAGCAGCTGCCGGAACCGCGTCAGACCCGGACCGCCGACAGTCCCGCGATCACCACGCTGCGCGAACGGATCGCCCAGCAGTACGCCGCACCGTTCGACGCGATCTTCGACAGCCCCGAGGCCGCTGAACTGGGCGATATCGACCGCTCGCGGGCGATCGCCTTGCTGATGGGCCCGGTGGTGCTGGGTCGGCTGTCCACCCTGCCGAACTTCGATTACCGGGAGTGCACCCGAGCCGCCGTCGATGGCTTCTTGCACGTGCAGCGCACCCAGAACACGGCGCTCAACAAACCTGGTAGCGAATCGGCAGGTGCTTGAGACCGCCAACGAGCGTTGTCGAGATGAGCTCTGGGTTTCCAGTGAGCTCAATGGTTTTCAGCCGTGGCAGCAATTCGGCGAAGAAGCTGTTCACCTCCATCCGGGCCCGCTGCGCCCAGACAGAAGTGCACCCCATAGCCGAACGCCAAGTGCTTGTTCGGATCGCGTCCGACGTCGAAACGGAACGGAACGTCAGATTTAAGTCTGCGTGATTGCGGATTATCCGATGAGCACTTTCGGCTAGTCCGTAGGCTGTCCTTTCGTGCCGATCCGATCATCTCGTCACCGCCGGGCCTGGGCCGCCCTGCTGGTGACGGCTGTGACGGTGGTTGCTTGCGGGCAGGGCGCCCTCGTCGCGCCCCGAAAGGTCGAATCGGCATACGCCGGTCCGCTGGATGCCGCCGTCGTGCGCACCGCCATGGGGTCCGTGCGCGGTCAGGTCGCCTCGGATTACCGGTTGTTCCAAAGCATTCCGTATGCCGCGCCGCCGGTGGGGCCGCTGCGGTGGCAACTACCGCGGCCGGCGGCGCGATGGTCGGGAATGCTGGACGCCACCAAGGCCGGGCCGCAGTGCATGCAGGACACCGGACCCAATCCGCGGGTCGGCAAGCCGACCAGCGAAAACTGCCTGACGCTCAACGTCTGGACTCCGGCCCGCGGACAACACAATGAGAAGCGCCCGGTGATGGTGTGGATTCACGGCGGAGGCTTCGTCAACGGCAGCGGCGACATCTATCACGCGCGCTGGCTGGCCGCCAGGGGCCACATCGTCGTCGTCACGATCAACTACCGGTTGGGTGCGCTCGGTTTCCTGGCTCACCCTTCGCTGGGTGCGCCGGGCGCGGTGGGCAACTACGGGCTGGCCGACCAGCAGGCCGCGCTGCGATGGGTCCGCGACAACATCGCCACGTTCGGCGGCGATCCGCGGAAGGTGACCATCGCCGGCGAATCGGCGGGCGGCATCTCGGTGTGCGATCACCTGTTGGCGCCGGGGTCGGCCGGGCTTTTCCGTGCGGCGATCATTCAGAGCGCGCCGTGTCAGGCGCAGGCCGACCCGGAGGTCGGGCAGCGCCAGAGCGTGGATTATGCGATCGCGGCAGGTTGTCGCAATCCCGCCACCACCGCGCGGTGTCTGCGTGCGCTGCCGGCGACCCGACTCGAGCGTCCACCCTGGTACTACTTCATCGGCGACTCTGACGGGCTCTCCGGGCCGGTCACCGGAACGGCTGCGCTGCCGGACAATCCGATCAAGGGATTCGCTGCCGATCGGGCAGCCCGGGTTCCGGTGCTGATGGGGGTTAACCACGACGAATTCACGCTCTTCGCGGCGCTGCGGGCGTCGAGGCTCGATCGGGGAGTCAAACCCGGTGAGTATCCGCATCTGCTCGCCGACATCTTCGGCGCCGCCGATAGCTCCCCAGTGCTGGCGCATTATTCGCCCGATCACTACAACGGCGATGCCTCGCTGGCCTACTCGGCGGCGGTCACCGACGGTGTCTTCGCTTGCGCCGCTGACCGATTGGCGGACTTACTTAGCCGAAACGCGCCGGTATACGCATACGAGTTCAACGATCCACACGCGCCGGCGCCCAAATTCTTGCGAGACGCGCCGTTTCCGGTCGGCGCCAGCCACTCCCTGGAGCTGCGTTACCTGTTCAGCATGGGCGGCGCGCAACCGCTGGATCACGCTCAGCAGATATTGTCCGACCAGATGATGAGCTATTGGAGCCATTTCGTCACCAATGGCGCGCCGAAGGCCGCCGGCCTGCCCGACTGGCCGGCCCAAGACGGCAACCCCGACGATGACTCCTGGATGTCGTTGCGCCCCGGGGGAAGTCAGCTCATCACCGATTTCGAGACAGCACACCAGTGCCCGTTCTGGTCGACGGTGAAGGGCAAGTCGTGAGCACACCGGAAGCGTCCCGCTTCGCCGACGAGTGGTCCGCGGCCTGGAACCGGGGCGATGTCGAAGCCGTGCTCGCGCATTTTCACGACGACGTCGTTTTCACGTCGCCGTACGCGGCCGAATTCGTCCCTGGCTCAGCGGGGATCGTCTACGGCAAAGCGGCGCTGCGCGAATACTGGCGCACTGCAATGAAAGCCATTCCCGACCTGCACTTCGACATCGTCGGGGTCTACGGGGGCGCGTCGGTGCTGGTGATCAACTACCGCAATCAGGGCGGCAGGTTGGTGAACGAAATCCTGGAGTTCGACGGGGGCCTGGTGCGTCGCGGACACGGAACGTATCTGGTGCGCGGCTAGCCGACCGGCGTGACCCAGGTCGTGATGTCGGCGTGCACGACTTCGTTGCCGCTGCGATCGGTGATGCTGACCGGCACGACGAGATCGACACCGTCGGCGATTTGGGTGAAATCCGGCGGGTCCAACTGGGCCCGGGCGTGCAGTGACGTGGTGGCCTTCCCCAGGTACTGAACCTGCATCGCCTTCGGTATCCATCGGTGGCTGCGCGGGACGGTGGCTTCCATCAGCATCCCCATCGCGATTTCGGCGGCATTGCAGGATGCGATCGCGTGCACGGTGTGTAAATGGTTGTAGACGAAGAACCACTTCGGCACCCGGACCTCGGCCAGGCCCGGCTCCATTCGCACCACGTGCGGCAGCACCGAAGCGAAGTAGGGAACGCGCGCCATCGCCGCCACCGAAAACAGCCGGCTGCCGCCGGGACGACCGGATAGGCGCTGCCATGCGGCATACGTGCTGGTCGAAGTGGTCATAGGGGTGTACCTTACTCTGAAGTAAGAAGCGGTTGGCGGGGCATCCGGCGGGACAGCGGCGCGGGTGGTTTCGCCGCTGCTGAGCCGGGCCGGTGGCCCGGTCGGGAGGATTTGGCCGATACCGGGATCTAAGGCATACTGTTCGGGTTGCCTTGCGCCGGGTTTGCGCCTGGCCGGGCATACGACCGGCGTCCAAACGGGCGCCTCCGGTCCCAATCTTGGAACGAGACCAATTTCGGTCGCGGACCAGGCTGCGTGAGGGCGACACACCCGACCGCGGGGGCCGGTGGACCAAGACAGGTAAACAGCGGCGCAACAACCGGGCGCGCGTCCTGATCGGCCAGACCGATCAAGGCGATCACCGCCCGGCAGGAAACCGGGTCTCGACCTGGAGAGTGAGGAAGCGTGGCGGGACAGAAGATCCGCATCAGGCTCAAGGCCTACGACCACGAGGCCATTGATGCCTCGGCGCGCAAGATCGTCGAGACGGTTGTCCGGACGGGCGCCAGCGTGGTGGGCCCGGTGCCGCTGCCTACTGAGAAAAACGTGTACTGCGTCATTCGCTCACCGCACAAGTACAAAGACTCGCGGGAGCACTTCGAGATGCGCACGCACAAGCGCCTGATCGACATCCTTGACCCGACCCCGAAAACCGTTGACGCGCTGATGCGCATCGATCTGCCTGCCAGCGTCGACGTCAACATCCAGTAGGAGCTGCGAGCAATGGCGAGAAAGGGCATTCTGGGCACCAAGCTGGGCATGACGCAGGTGTTCGACGAGAACAACCGCGTTGTCCCCGTGACGGTGGTCAAGGCCGGGCCGAACGTGGTGACCCGCATCCGTACTCCGGAGGTTGACGGGTACAGCGCGGTACAGCTGGCCTACGGCGAGATCAGTCCCCGCAAGATCAACAAGCCGCTGGCGGGTCAGTACGCCGCCGCCGGGGTCAACCCGCGCCGGCACCTGGCCGAGTTCCGTCTCGACGACGAGGCCGCTGCGGCCGACTATCAGGTCGGTCAGGAGCTGACGGCCGAGATCTTCGCTGCCGGAAACTATGTCGATGTGACCGGTACCTCGAAGGGCAAGGGCTTCGCGGGAACCATGAAGCGTCACGGCTTCAAAGGTCAGGGCGCGAGCCACGGTGCGCAGGCGGTGCACCGCCGTCCGGGCTCCATCGGCGGTTGCGCCACTCCGGCGCGGGTGTTCAAGGGCACCCGGATGGCCGGACGGATGGGCCATGACCGGGTGACCACCCAGAATCTGTTGGTGCACTTGGTCGATGCCGAGAACGGCGTGCTGCTGATCAAGGGAGCTGTCCCGGGCCGCACAGGTGGACTCGTCGTGGTCCGCAGTGCGATCAAACGAGGTGAGAAGTAATGGCTGCTGACAAAGCCGCGAAGGCGCTGAAGATCGACGTCAAGACGCCCGCCGGTAAAACCGAAGGCTCCGTTGAGCTGCCGGCCGAGCTGTTCGACGCACCCGCGAACATCGCACTGTTGCACCAGGTGGTAACGGCTCAGTTGGCCGCGAAACGCCAGGGCACGCACTCGACCAAGACCCGTGGCGAGGTCCGCGGTGGTGGCCGTAAGCCGTACCGGCAGAAGGGCACTGGCCGCGCCCGGCAGGGCTCGACGCGTGCGCCGCAGTTCACCGGTGGTGGTGTCGTGCATGGTCCCCAGCCGCGTGACTACAGCCAGCGCACTCCGAAGAAGATGATCGCCGCCGCACTGCGTGGCGCGTTGTCGGACCGGGCCCGAAACGGCCGTATCCACGCGATCACCGAACTGGTGTCGGGACAGAAGCCGTCGACCAAGAGCGCCAAGGTTTTTTTGGCCTCGCTGACCGACCGCAAGCAGGTGCTGGTGGTCATCGGGCGCAGCGACGAGACCGGCCTCAAGAGCGCGCGCAACCTGCCCGGTGTGCACATCCTTTCGCCGGACCAGCTCAACACCTACGACGTGCTGCACGCCGACGACGTGATTTTTTCGGTGGAGGCGCTCAACGCCTACATCGATGCGAACACCCATAGCGCTGAGGAGGTTTCGGCCTGATGGCGACCGTCACTGACCCCCGCGACATCATCCTGGCCCCGGTCATCTCGGAGAAGTCCTACGGCTTGATCGATGACAACGTGTACACGTTCCTGGTGCACCCCGACTCGAACAAGACGCAGATCAAGATCGCGATCGAGAAAATCTTTTCGGTCAAGGTGGCCGCGGTGAACACCGCGAACCGCCAGGGCAAGCGCAAGCGCACCCGGAGCGGGTACGGACAGCGAAAGAGCACCAAGCGCGCCATCGTGACGTTGGCGCCCGGCAGCAAGCCGATCGAATTGTTCGGCAACCCGGCGTAGCCAGGAATAGCCGAGGATAGAGAGACTTAACAGACATGGGAATCCGCAAGTACAAGCCGACGACCCCGGGTCGCCGCGGTGCCAGCGTGTCCGATTTCGCCGAGATCACCCGTTCCACTCCGGAGAAGTCGTTGGTCCGCCCGCTGCACGGTCGCGGTGGACGTAACGCGCACGGCCGGATCACCACGCGCCATAAGGGTGGCGGCCACAAGCGGGCCTACCGGGTGATCGACTTCCGCCGCAACGACAAAGACGGCGTCAACGCGAAGGTCGCGCACATCGAGTACGACCCGAACCGCACCGCGAACATCGCGCTGTTGCACTTCTTGGACGGCGAGAAGCGCTACATCATTGCGCCGCAGGGACTTTCCCAGGGCGACGTGGTGGAGTCCGGCGCCAACGCCGACATCAAGCCGGGCAACAACCTGCCGTTGCGCAACATCCCGGCCGGTACCTTGGTCCACGCTGTAGAGCTACGGCCGGGCGGTGGGGCCAAGATGGCTCGCTCGGCGGGGTCCAGCATCCAGTTGCTGGGTAAGGAAGGCACGTATGCGTCGCTGCGCATGCCGAGCGGTGAGATCCGTCGCGTCGACGTGCGCTGCCGCGCC
>DASXJI010000595.1:0-3015 GCA_036497495.1 Mycobacterium sp. | reverse complement strand
GCCGGTGACCACCAGCACTTGGTAACCCTCTTTTTCGGCCTGCGTGGTCAGCGTCGCGATCAGGTCGTCGGCTTCGAACCCGGGTTCGGCGAGTACCGTAATGCCCAGCGCCGCAAGGACTTCCTTGGTGACGTCGATCTGTCCGCGGAACTCGTCGGGCGTGGATGACCGGTTTGCCTTGTATTCCGGGTACCGCTCGGAGCGGAACGTCTGCCGCGACACATCGAACGCTGCGGCCACATGGGTGGGCGATTCGTCGCGCAGCAGGTTGATCAGCATCGCGGTGAACCCGTAGACCGCGTTGGTGGTCAGCCCGCTCTGGGTTTTGAAGTTCTCGGCCGGCAGCGCGTAGAACGCCCGGTACGCCAGCGAATTGCCGTCGAGCAGCATCAAGGTCGGCTTGTCGTCACCGGCCTTACCGGCTTCGGTCTTCTTGCTCGCGGTCCTCGCTGGGCTCACGGCCTCAACTCTATGCACACGTCATGACATCAAGTCAGCCGGTGACAAACTGCAACACGTTTCAGTTTTGCCGTCGGCCTGGGTAGGCTGGCCCGGTGCCAGACGTCACCATTCCAGAACCGGCAATCGACGGGTGGTTCGCCGCCGACGAGACCGGCAACCCGCATCTGATCGGCGGCAAGTGCCCCAAATGTGGCACCTACGTCTTCCCTCCCCGGGAGAACAACTGCCCCAATCCGGGGTGCGATTCCGACGCACTGGAGTCCGTCGCGTTGTCGACCCGCGGGACGCTGTGGAGCTATACCGAGAACCGGTATCCGCCGCCCGCGCCCTACCCCGCCGCGGATCCGTTCGAGCCTTTCGCCATCGCTGCGGTCGAACTCGCCGACGAGGGAATCATCGTGCTGGGCAAAGTGATCGAGGGAACGCTGGCGGCCGATCTGAAGGTCGGTATGCAGATGGAGTTGGCCACCATGACTTTGTTCACTGACGCCGACGGCGTCGAACGCCTCGTGCACGCGTGGAGGGTCGCCGCCGCCGGCGACGATGCACAGCGTGGCGATGAGGAGCGGCGCTGATGACTACTCCCGAACCGCTCTACATCCTCGGCGCCGGCATGCACCCGTGGGGCAAATGGGGCCAGGACTTCACTGAGTACGGCGTGGTCGCCGCGCGCGCCGCGCTGGCGGAGGCCGGCCTGGACTGGCGGCAGATCCAACTGGTCGCCGGCGCCGACACCATCCGTAACGGCTACCCGGGCTTCATCGCGGGGTCGACGTTCGCGCAGAAGCTCGGCTGGAACGGCGTGCCGGTCAGCTCCAGCTACGCCGCGTGTGCCAGCGGCTCGCAGGCGCTGCAGAGCGCCCGCGCCCACATTCTGGCCGGGTTCTGCGACGTCGCGCTGGTCATCGGCGCCGACACCACTCCGAAGGGGGCGTTCGCGCCGGTCGGCGGCGAACGCAAGAACGACCCGGACTGGCAGCGCTTCCACCTGATCGGCGCAATGAACCCGGTGTACTTTGCGCTGCTGGCTCGGCGGCGGATGGACCTGTACGGGGCGACCTCTGAGGACTTCGCTCTGGTGAAGGTCAAGAACTCCCAGCACGGTCTGCAGAACCCGAATGCCCGCTACCGCAAGGAATCCTCCGTCGAGGACGTATTGGCCAGCCCGGTGGTCAGCGACCCGTTGCGGCAGCTCGACATCTGCGCCACGTCCGACGGCGCAGCCGCGCTGATCGTGGCCAGCGCGGACTTCGCCCGCAAGCACCTCGGCTCCCTGGACGGCGTGCCCTCGGTGCGCGCAGTGAGCACGGTGACCCCGCAGTACCCGCAGCATCTGCCCGAATTACCGGACATCGCAACCGATTCCACCGCCGTGGTGCCCGCACCGGCTCGGGTGTTCAAGGACCAGATCCTGGACGCGGCCTACGCCGAGGCGGGTATCGGGCCCGAAGACGTCAGCCTGGCCGAGGTGTACGACCTGTCGACCGCTCTGGAGCTGGACTGGTATGAGCACCTGGGACTATGCCCCAAGGGTGAAGCCGAGGCGCTTTTGCGTAGTGGTGCCACCGCGATCGGCGGGAAGGTCCCGGTGAACCCGTCGGGCGGACTGGCGTGCTTCGGTGAGGCGATTCCCGCGCAGGCGATCGCCCAGGTCTGCGAGTTGACCTGGCAGCTGCGGGCTCAGGCCACCGGTCGCCAGGTCGAGGGCGCCACAGTCGGCGTCACCGCAAACCAAGGCCTGTTCGGCCACGGCTCGTCGGTGATCGTCGCGCGCTAGCTGGATCCGTCCTTGGTGGTGTCCAGGGTCTCGAGCACCACTTCGGCGACGTGCTTCATCGTGGTCCGACGATCCATCGCCGCACGCTGAATCCACTTGAACGCCTCGGGCTCGGTCATACCCTGGTTGGCCTGCAATATGCCTTTGGCCCGTTCGACGAGCTTGCGGGTTTCCAGCCGATCGGACAGCGTCTCGACCTCGTGCTCCAGCGCCCTGACCTCGCTGAATCGGCTCAGCGCCAACTCAATTGCGGGAATCAAGTCGGAGATCGTGAACGGCTTCACCAGATAGGCCATCGCTCCGGCATCGCGTGCGCGCTCGACCAGGTCGCGCTGGCTGAACGCGGTCAGCACCACGATCGGCGCGATCCGCTTGCTGGCGATCTCCGACGCGGCGTCGATGCCGTCGCGGCGCGGCATCTTGACGTCCATGATCACCAAATCGGGCTTCAGCTGCTCGGCCAGCTCGACGGCCTCCTGGCCGTCGCCGGCCTCCCCGACGATCTCATAGCCCTCTTCGCGCAGCATCTCGGCCAAGTCGAGCCGAATGAGCGCCTCGTCCTCGGCGATGAGAACCCGGTGCGAGGTGCGCGCGTCGTCGTCGGTCATGACGCACATTGTCTCGTGAACCGCGCTGATCCTCGACCGCGGGGCTGTGAGTCGGCTCGCATCGACCAATCCTCTATGGTGGGAGGCCGTAGTCAGCAGGCCCTCGTATCCCAACTGGCAGAGGAAACGGATTCAAAACCCGTCCAGTGTGAGTTCGAATCTCACCGA
>DASXJI010000594.1:0-9358 GCA_036497495.1 Mycobacterium sp. | reverse complement strand
CTTCGTCACCCTGACCGACATTCTGGGCGCCGAAGACGCATTCGGTGACATGGACTTCAAGTGCGCGGGCACCAAGGACTTCGTCACCGCACTTCAGCTGGACACCAAGCTCGACGGTATTCCGTCGCAGGTGCTGGCCGGCGCGCTGGCTCAAGCCAAAGACGCCCGGATCACCATCCTCGAAGTGATGGCCGAGGCCATCGACGAGCCGGACGAGATGAGCCAGTTCGCGCCCCGGATCACCACGATCAAGGTGCCCATCGACAAGATCGGCGAGGTCATCGGGCCCAAGGGCAAGATGATCAACTCGATCACCGAGGAGACCGGCGCGCAGATCTCCATCGAGGACGACGGCACGGTCTTCGTCGGTGCCAGCAACGGCGAGGCGGCGCAGGCCGCGATCGACAAGATCAACGCGATTGCCAATCCGCAGCTGCCCAAGACCGGCGAGCGGTTCCTCGGAACCGTGGTCAAGACCACCGATTTCGGTGCGTTCGTGTCGCTGCTTCCGGGCCGCGACGGGCTGGTGCACATCTCCAAACTCGGTAGGGGGAAGCGGATCGCGAAGGTCGAAGACGTCGTGAACCTCGGCGACAAGCTTCGCGTCGAGATCGCCGACATCGACAAGCGCGGCAAGATCTCCCTGGTGCTTGTGGAGGAAGACGCCGGACCATCCGGCGACGGTGAACCTGCCGCCAGCCCGGAGACCGCGCCTGCCGATGCCGCGACGGCCAGCAGTTAGCTCAGGGACGCAGCCGCTGCGCCGCGGCCGGCGCACTTCTGAGCCGTCCGCGGCGTTTCGGCGCAGCACGCTGCCCGGTGGATTGCGGGTAGTCACCGAATACCTGCCCGGAGTGCGCTCGGCCTCGGTCGGGGTATGGGTAGGCGTCGGATCGCGCGACGAGGGTGCCTCCGTGGCCGGTGC
Organism: Mycobacterium sp.; assembly: GCA_036497495.1. GTDB lineage: Bacteria > Actinomycetota > Actinomycetes > Mycobacteriales > Mycobacteriaceae > Mycobacterium. Next base: position 8,433 of record DASXJI010000594.1, on the reverse strand, counting down.
TGCGCACTTCCTGGAGCACTTGCTGTTCAAGTCCACTCCGACGCGCACGGCTGTCGATATCGCGCAGGCGGTGGACGCGGTCGGCGGTGAGCTGAACGCCTTCACCGCCAAGGAGCACACCTGCTACTACGCGCACGTGCTTGACGGCGATCTCGCGCTGGCCATCGACCTGGTCAGCGACGTGGTGCTCAACGGGCGCTGCGCCGCCGCCGACGTCGAGCTGGAACGCGCCGTCGTCCTCGAAGAGATCGCCATGCGCGACGACGACCCCGAGGACGCATTGGCCGACCAGTTCCTGGCGGCGCTGTTCGGCGATCATCCGGTGGGTCGTCCGGTGATCGGCAGCGTGCAATCGGTGTCGTCAATGACCCGCGCCCAGCTGCATTCGTTTCACCAGCGGCGCTACACACCCGAACGGATGGTGGTCGCGGTGGCCGGCAACATCGAACATGACGAAGTGGTGACTTTGGTGCGCGAGCACTTCGGGCCGCGATTGGTCCGGGGCCGCTACGCGATCGCGCCGCGCAAAGGCGCCGGCCGGGTCACCGGGCGGCCACGGTTGACGGTGGCCAACCGGGACGCCGAGCAGACCCATGTCTTTCTCGGGGTGCGAACACCGGGTCGGCACTGGAAACATCGGTGGGCGCTGTCGGTGCTGAACACCGCGCTCGGTGGCGGCTTGAGTTCCCGCCTGTTCCAACAGGTCCGGGAGTCCCGCGGGCTGGCTTACTCGGTCTATTCGTCGCTGGACACGTTCTCCGACGCCGGTGCGTTGTCGGTGTACGCGGCGTGTTTGCCCGAGCGTTTCGCCGAAGTGACCCGGGTGGCCGCCGACGTGCTGGAGGAAGTGGCGCGCGACGGCATCACCGAGTCGGAATGCCGGATCGCCAAGGGTTCACTGCGGGGTGGGCTGGTGCTCGGCCTGGAGGACTCCAGTTCCAGGATGCACCGCATCGGCCGCGGCGAACTCAACTACGCTGAACACCGAAGTATCGACCGGACGCTGCAGGAGCTCGATGAGGTCACCCTGGACGAGGTCAACGCGGTGGCGCGCCAACTCCTCGGCAAACCCTATGGCGCAGCCGTTCTCGGGCCTCATCAATCGAAAAAGTCTCTGCCGCAACAACTTCGGAAAATGACGGGGTAACGCGATGGTACTGGGCTTCTGGGATCTCGATGTGCCGATCGTGGGAGCGCCGATGGCGGGCGGCCCCGGGACGCCTGCGCTGGCCGCGGCGGTGTCCAACGCGGGTGGCCTCGGCTTTCTGGCCGGTGGCTACATCAGCGCAGAACGGTTGGCCAATGACATCGTGGCGGCGCGCGCCGCGACCACCGGCCCGATCGGCGTCAACCTTTTCGTGCCGCAGCCCAGCGTCGCCGACATGCACCAACTCAACTATTACGCGGAGGCTCTCGACGAGCTGGCTGAGCATTACGACGTCCAGATCGGCTACCCGCAATTCGGCGACGACGACGGGTGGCAGCAGAAGCTCGAGGTGGTGGCCGACCTCCGGCCCGAATTGGTGTCGTTCACCTTCGGCGCGCCGTCGCCGGATGTGCTGCGCTGGTTCGGCGCACGGGGAATGCTGCTCTTCGTCACGGTGACCTCAGCGTATGAGGCGGGCGTGGCGCTTGCCGCCGGAGCGGACGGTCTGGTTGTCCAGGGGCCCGACGCTGGTGGGCACCGGGGCACGTTCGCGCCGGACATGAGTCCCGGGACCGAATCACTCGATGAACTGCTGCGCCGCATCGGCAGGGCCCATGACGTTCCGTTGATCGCGGCCGGCGGTCTGGGCAGCACCGAGGATGTCGCCGCCGTCTTGCGCAGGGGAGCGGTGGCGGCCCAGATCGGGACCGCACTGCTGCTCTCCGACGAGGCCGGCACCAACGCCGCGCACCGCTCGGCGCTCGGGCATCCGCAATTCGACACGACCGTTGTCACCCGGGCGTTTTCGGGCCGGTATGCCCGCGGTCTGGCGAACGATTTCACCCGGATGCTCGACCAGATAGCGCCGCTGGGCTATCCCGAGGTCAACCAGATGACCTCGCCGATCCGCAGGGCCGCGGTGGAGCTGGAAGACCCGCACGGCACCAATCTGTGGGCGGGGACGGCGTACCGGCAGGCGCAGACGGGGCCGGCGCAGGACATCGTCAGCAAGCTCGGCCACGTATAGGCTCAGCGACCGACGTCCGGAGTGCGGTGCGCCCACGGCCTGGCGGTTTCCAGCTGGCTGGCCACCCGAAGCAGAACATCCTCGCGACCGTAGGCGGCCACCAGTTGCACGCCGACCGGCAGCCCGGTGTCGGTCCACTCGACCGGCACATTGATCGCGGGCTGACCGCTCATGTTGAACGGCGGCGTAAAAGGAATGAACTGGAACGCGCGTTCCATCACTTCTAACGGATTGTCGGGGTTGTTGGCGATGACGCCGAGCGGCAGCGGGAGCTCGGCGACCGTCGGTGTGAGCAGCAGGTCCCAGCCATCGGTCCACCACGCCTGCAACGCACGGCGGAAGTGGGTGGCGGCCGAGAATGCCAGCGCGTAGTCGACGGCGGTGAAATGTGCGGCGATCTCGGCCTGCGCGCGGTTCATCGGTTCGAATTCATCTGCGGTGAGCGGTCTTCCGACCTGTTTTTCGAATTGACGAAGCCCGACGCCGATGTTCGTGCTCCACAGCGCGGCGAAGTGCAAACGCAGCGACGTGTCGGCCAGGGCTGCGGGCCACTCCGGTTCGACGGTGTGGCCGAGCGATTCGAGCAGCGTCGCGACCGAACGGGCGGCGGCCGCGCACTCGGGTGCGACGGCTCCACCCTGCGGGTGGTGGTCGAGCAGGCCGATCCGCAGCCGGCCGGGGTCCGCGCCGAGCTCGAGGACGTAGCGGCGGGCCGGAAGCGCCGCGATGACCGTGTCACCGACGCCGGGCCCGCGGACCGTGTCGAGAAGTGTTGCGGTATCACGTACCGTGCGGCTCACGCACAGCTCGACCGATAGCGCGGTTTCGTCGCGGATCGGGCCGAGCGAGATCCGGCCCTGGCTGGGCTTCAGGCCGACCAGTCCACAGCACGATGCGGGGATGCGGATCGAGCCGCCGCCGTCGCTGGCATGTGCGAACGGGACCATGCCGCTGGCGACCGCGGCTGCGGAACCGCCGCTCGAGCCGCCGGGTGACCGGCTGAGGTCCCACGGGTTGTGGGTCGCGCCCCATGCGATCGGCTCGGTGGTCGGGACGCTGCCGAGTTCGGGGGTGTTGGTCCGGCCGGCGGTCACCAGGCCGGCGCCGCGGAAGCGGCTCACCAGTGTGGTGTCGGCGTCCGAGACCACCGACGCGTTCTTCAGCGCGAGGTTGCCGTTGCTGATGCGCTGACCGGCGTATCCGGCGAACAGGTCTTTGATGAGGAACGGCACGCCGCGAAATGCCCCGTCGGGCAGCGCGGCTCGGGCAGTGTCACGCGCGTGGTCGAACCAGCGGACCACCACCGCGTTGAGCACCGGATCGATGCGCTCGATCCGCTCGATGGCCGCGTCGAGTAATTCGAGCGGCGTCACCTCGCCGTTGCGGACCAGGGCGGCCTGGTCGACCGCATCCATCCACCGGGTCTGATCCGCGAGTGAGCTCACGCGGCCTGTGTAGCACGCAAACGTGCGTCAGACCAGCAATGCCGCCGGATCGGTGAAGGGCAACCCCAGATCAGCGGCCACCCGTTGGCACAGCAGCGCACCGTCATGAGTCGAAAGCCCCTCGGCAAGAGCAGGATTCGAACGGCAGGCGTCTTGCCAGCCTTGGTCGGCAAGTTCGATGGCATACGGCATGGTGGCATTGGTCAAGGCATAGGTTGATGTCTTGGGCACCGCCGCGGGCATGTTTGCGACGCAGTAGAACAGCGTGTCGTGCACCGCGAAGGTTGGATTGTCGTAGGTGGTCGGTCGTGAATCCTGGAAGCAACCGCCCTGGTCGATGGCGATGTCCACCAACACCGCGCCCGGTTTCATTTGCCCGACAAGGGAATTCGACACCAACGTGGGAGCTTTGCCGCCTGGCAACAGCACCGCGCCGATGACCAGGTCAGCCTGCTTGACGGCTTCTTCCACCTCCAGGGCGGTCGAGTAACGGGTCTGCACCCGGCCGGCGAACTTGTGGTCGAGCTCGCGCAGTTTGTTGATGTTGACGTCAAGCACGGTGACCGCGGCACCCATTCCGATGGCAACCCGGGCGGCGTTGTATCCGGCGGTTCCCGCGCCGATGACCACCACCACCGCCGGTTCGACACCCGGCACGCCGCCCATCAGCACGCCGCGACCGCCATGCGTGCGCATCAGGTGATACGCCCCGACCTGAGCCGATAGCCGCCCGGCGACTTCACTCATCGGGGCCAACAGCGGTAAGGCGCGGTCGGGCGTCTGCACTGTCTCGTAGGCGATCGATGTGGTGCCGGCGGCGAGTAGTGCCTCGGTGCATGACCGCGAGGCGGCCAGATGCAGGTAGGTAAACAAGGTCTGGCCATACCGCATGCGCGCGTACTCGATCGGTGTGGGCTCCTTGACCTTGAGCACCAGGTCGGCGCCGGCCCACACGCCTTCTGCGGTGGCGATCAGTTGCGCGCCGGCGGCCTTGAACTCAGCGTCGGGGATCGACGAGCCCTCACCAGCGCCAGCCTGGACCAGAACCTCATGACCACGACGGGTCAACTCGGCGACCCCGGACGGGGTGATCGCCACGCGGAATTCGCTGTTTTTCGTCTCGGTTGGGATGCCGACATGCATGAACCCAATTGTGAAGAAAGTTCAGTAACAGTGCAAATACGATGAAGACACGCGTGTAGAATCGGAGAGTGGCCGAAGAAATGACGGAATGTCAGGACCATGACGGGCTGTCATCGAAGGATCTTCGGCCGGCGGAGTTGGACAAGACGGACCGCAAAATCGTGAGCCTGCTCCGTGCCGATGCCCGCATGACCAACAGCGCGCTGGCTGAAGAACTCGACATTGCCGCGTCAACCTGTCATGGCCGGGTGCGCCGACTCGTGGACTCGGGTGTGATCCGCGGCTTCTATGCCGATATCGACCCGGCCGCAGTGGGATTGCCGCTGCAGGCGATGATTTCGGTGAGCCTGCAGTCCAACGCCCGCGGCAAAATCCGCGAATTCATCCAGCAGATCCGGCGCAGGCCCCAGGTGATGGATGTGTACTTCCTCGCCGGTGCCGATGACTTCATCCTGCACGTGGCCGTGCGCGACACCGAAGATCTTCGCTCGTTCGTGGTGGAGAACCTCAACGCCGACGCCGATGTCGCGGGCACCCAGACGTCGCTGATCTTCGAGCACCTGCGCGGAGCCGCGCCTGTCTGACCGCGAGGAGTTCCCGATACCGGTGGTACCGGGTATGCTCCTGCCAATGTTCACGGTCAATGACGAGGCTGTCGGCCCGCACCTACAAAGGCGCGGGGCCGGGCTTGATGAACGGCCCGATCATGAGCGATTGGTCCTCGAAGCGCGCGACGTCGCGTTCGACTGGGCGAAGCTGCCGTTTCACTACGTGCCCGGCGAACCGTTCACTACCCACATGCTCAACGTGCTGCACCTGCTGCTGCCGGCCGGCGAGGAGTTCTTCGTCGACCTGTTCAAGCAGGCGCTGCCGCTGATCAAGGACGACCAGCTGCGGCTCGACGTGCAGGGATTCATCGGCCAGGAGGCGATGCATTCGCAGGCGCACACCGGTGTGCAGGAGTACTTCGCCGCCAACGACATCGACGTGACACCGTTCATCGACCAGATGAACTGGCTGTTTGGCAAGCTCTTGGGTGACCGGCCGCGGTGGAGTGTGCGGCGCCGGCACAGCTGGCTGCTCGAGCGGGTGGCACTTGTCGCGGCGATCGAGCATTACACCGCGATCCTGGGCGAATGGATTCTGAACACCCCGCAGCACGACGCTATCGGCACCGATCCGGTGATGCTGGACATGCTCCGCTGGCACGGTGCCGAAGAAGTCGAGCACAAAGCGGTGGCCTTCGACCTGATGAAGCACCTGCGGGCCGGGTACTTGCGGCAGGTGCGGACCCAACTGGTCGTGACGCCGATGATGCTGCTGATGTGGGTGCGTGGAGTCCGCTTCATGTATTCCGTTGACCCGCAGGTGCCGCACGGTGCCAAGCCGCGGTGGTGGTACTACTTGCAGGCTGCACGACGGGGTTTGATGCCAGGGCCGCTGCGCTTCGTACGGGTGATCGGGGCCTACTACTTGCCGGGATTCCACCCGTCGCAGCTGGGCGGGGTGGAGAAGGCGGTCGACTACCTGGCGATCTCACCCGCCGCGCGCGCATCACACTGAGCGAGAGGGTCCGATGACCACCGATTCGGCTAGTTCAACCGTGCCGACCCGCAGCACTGTGACCGCGTCGGACGGCGTCACTTTGGCCGTCCATGCCTACACCGAGGTCGACCCGCAGCGGCCGACCGTGTTGGCCATTCACGGGTACCCCGACAACCATCACCTCTGGGATGGGGTGGCCGAGCATCTCGCTGGGCGCTATAACTTCGTCGCCTACGACGTGCGGGGCGCCGGCGAGTCCGCGCGCCCGGCGGGGCGATCGAATTACCGCTTTTCCCAGTTGATTTCCGATACCGGCGCGGTGATCGACAGCCTGGGTGTCGGCAGCGTGCACCTGCTGGCCCACGACTGGGGCTCGATTCAGGCCTGGGCCGCAGTCACCGACGAGACGGTGATGAGCAAGGTGGCCTCGTTCACGTCGATATCCGGGCCGCATCTCACCTACGCGGGCAAGTTCTTACGGTCGGCCCGCACTGCGCGCGGCCTCTTCGACGTGATCCGGCAGTTCTTCGCGTCGGGATACATCTGGTTCTTCCTGGCCCCCGGCCTGCCGGAGCTGATGATCCGCTCCGGGGTGGGCGTGAAAGTTATTGACGCGTTTGGTCGTATCGGTAATTCCAGCACCCTTGCCCGACCTAACGACACGGTGCGATCTACCCGCGACTACGTGAACGGACTCAACCTGTACCGCGCCAACATGCCTGGGCCGTTTCTGGCCCCCGGTGCGAAGCTGCCCGATACCACCGTTCCGGTCCAGGTGCTGGTGCCGCGGATGGACATGTTTGTCACGCCCGCGCTGCAGCGGTTCACCGGTTCAATCCCGGTGGGCAGCAGGGTGGTTCCGATCGAGGGCGGCCACTGGGTGGTGACCGCGCGTCCCGACGTCATCGTGCGGCTGACCAGTGAATGGATCGACCGGGTCGTCGGCGGCGCCGCTCCTGATAGACAAAACACGGTGCGCACCGGTCCGCGCGACGTGCGAGGAAAACTCGCCTTGGTCACCGGTGCCGGCGCAGGCATTGGACGCGCAACCGCCCTAGAACTGGCCCGCCAAGGCGCCGACACCGTCGTGATCGTCGATCGTGATCTGGCCGCGGCGGAGGACACCGCCGCGGCGGTCCGAAACGCCGGCGCCGGGGCGGCCGCCTACGAGGCCGATGTCAGCGACGAGAAGGCGATCGATTCGCTTGCCGCACAAGTCCACGACGAGCACGGCGTGGTCGACATCCTGGTGAACAACGCTGGAATTGGGATGGCGGGCCGATTCCTGGAGACGACGCCGGCGCACTGGGACAACATCCTGGCCGTCAACCTGCGCGGCGTGCTCAACGGAAGTCGGTCGTTCGCAACGCAAATGGTCGACCGCGGACAGGGCGGCACCATCATCAACGTGTCATCGGCTGCGGCGTTTCTTCCGTCGAAGTCGATGATCGCCTACGGTACGACCAAGGCCGCGGTGCTGGCGTTCAGCGAATCGCTGCGCGCCGATCTGGCTGACGACGGCATCACCGTCACTGCGGTCTGCCCAGGGTTCGTCAACACCAATATCGCCAAAAGCACGGTCTACGCGGGAATGTCGCCGGACGAACAGGACAGCGCCCGGGACAAGGCCGACGTTGCTTACCGTCGCCGCAACTACACACCGGAAGCCACCGCCAAGGCGATCGTGAAGGCTGTCAAGAGCGGCCCGCCGGTGCTGCCGATCGCGGCCGAATCACGGGTCGGTTACGCGATGTGCCGCATCAGTCCTTCATTGATCCGGCTGTTCGCCCGCTACGACATCCGGCCTTAAGGCTATTGTGTCGCAGAGCATTTGGGCCAGCAGGCCTGCCGACATCTACGGTCGCCGCAAGCGGGACCGGCTCTCCACGGCCATGTGGGGCGTAGGCGTTCTACTCGGCGGGTTGTCCTCGGCGACCCGGTGGAAGCCGTCGCGGGTGGTGCCGGTGGGGCGCACCCACACCGCAGTCGTCACCAAACGCGAGCTGCTCACCCCGGACGTGGTTGCGTTGACTTTCGCCGACCCACACGGTGGCCTGCTTCCGTCGTGGACGCCGGGCAGCCATATCGACGTGCAGCTGCCCTCCGGTCGCCGTCGTCAGTATTCG
>DASXJI010000593.1:0-16825 GCA_036497495.1 Mycobacterium sp. | reverse complement strand
GCCCATCGCACCTCGTCAGTTCACCGCGACGCCGGCAAACCGGCCAGCCAGCGCTGTGGACAAAGCACCTGGCCGAAGCGTGTAAACTGCTCTGCGCAGCCCGTAATTACGAGCTGACTTCGCGCGTCTGCATCGCGTCTCCCGTTCCATGAGGAGTTCGCACCGCATGCCGGCGGTCCCGTCCAACAACGGGTCCGGCATCGCAGCAGCCGCCAGGGCCCGGCTTCACCCGTCGCCGGGCGACAACCGACACACAGAGGCATACGCATGGCCGTAGTAACCATGAAACAGCTGCTTGACAGCGGCACGCACTTCGGGCATCAGACCCGTCGCTGGAATCCCAAGATGAAGCGGTTCATCTTCACCGACCGCAACGGCATCTACATCATCGACCTGCAGCAGACGCTGACCTTCATCGACAAGGCGTACGAGTTCGTCAAAGAGACTGTCGCCCATGGCGGCACGGTCTTGTTCGTCGGCACCAAGAAGCAGGCGCAGGAGTCCGTCGCAGCCGAGGCCACCCGCGTCGGTATGCCGTATGTGAACCAGCGCTGGCTGGGCGGCATGCTGACCAACTTTTCCACCGTGCACAAGCGTCTGCAGCGGCTCAAGGAGCTCGAGGCGATGGAGCAGACCGGCGGGTTCGAGGGCCGCACCAAGAAGGAAATCTTGATGCTGACCCGCGAGAAGAACAAGCTGGACCGCAGCCTGGGCGGTATCCGCGATATGGCGAAGGTCCCGTCAGCGGTCTGGGTCGTCGACACCAACAAGGAGCACATCGCGGTCGGCGAGGCTCGCAAACTGGGTATCCCGGTGATCGCGATCCTGGACACCAACTGCGACCCCGACCTGGTCGACTACCCGATCCCGGGCAACGACGACGCGATCCGCTCGGCGGCCCTGCTGACCAAGGTGATCGCCTCGGCGGTGGCCGAGGGCCTGCAGGCACGCGCCGGCGCCGGTCGCACCGACGGCAAGCCCGACGCCGAAGCCGCCGAGCCGCTGGCCGAATGGGAGCAGGAGCTGCTGGCTTCGGCGACCGCAACCGCCGCGCCGGCCGAACAGGCCGCCGCGGTTGCAGCAGAACCAACCCCCACGGAAGGCTGAGATGGCGAACTTCACCGCTGCCGACGTCAAGCGTCTTCGTGAGCTGACCGGCGCCGGCATGCTCGACTGCAAGAACGCGCTGTCGGAGACCGACGGCGACTTCGATAAGGCCGTCGAGGCACTGCGGATCAAGGGCGCAAAGGACGTCGGCAAGCGCGCCGAGCGGGCCACCGCCGAGGGCCTGGTCGCCGCCAAAGACGGCGCGCTGATCGAGCTCAACAGCGAGACCGACTTCGTCGCCAAGAACGCGGAGTTCCAGAAGGTCGCCCAGGACGTGGTCGGTGCCGCCGCTGCGGCTAAAGCGACCGACGTCGACGCCGTCAAGGCGGCCAGCATCGGTGACAAGACCGTTGAGCAGGTGATCGCCGAGCTGTCCGCCAAGATCGGGGAGAAGCTCGAACTGCGGCGGGTCGCATACTTCGACGGCACGGTCGAGACCTACTTGCACAAGCGCGCCGCCGACCTGCCCCCGGGCGTCGGTGTGCTGGTCGAGTACACCGACGGCGACGCGGATGCCGCGCACGCGGTCGCGTTGCAGATCGCCGCGCTCAAGGCTCGCTACCTGACTCGGGACGATGTGCCCGAGGACGTCGTGGCCAGCGAACGGCGCATCGCCGAGGAGACCTCACGCGCAGAAGGCAAGCCGGAGCAGGCGCTGCCCAAGATCGTGGAAGGCCGCCTGGGCGGGTTCTTCAAAGACGTCGTGCTGCTTGAGCAGCCCTCGGTCTCGGACAGCAAGAAGACGGTCAAGGCGCTGCTCGACGAAGCCGGTGTCACCGTGACCCGGTTCGTCCGCTTCGAGGTCGGCCAGCAGTAGCATCAGCCGGATGCGACATGTGCACGCGTTCGGTGACGACGCGCTCGGTCACCTCGACGCCGTTGGTCTGATCGACGCCCTCAACTCCGGTCGGGTAGGCCGGGCCGAGGTCGTCGAGGCAGCGATCGCCCGCACCGAAGCCGTCAACCCCGCCCTGAACGGCATCGCCTGCGAGGCTTTCGACCGGGCCCGGGCCCAGGCGGCCGCACCGGCCCGCGCCGGCTTCTTCAGCGGCGTGCCGACGTTCATCAAGGACAACGTCGACGTCGCCGGGTTGCCGACGATGCGCGGCACCGACGCGTGGCCGTCGCACCCGGCCGAAGCCGACAGCGAGTTCGCGCGGACGTACCTGGCCACCGGGATGACGTCGCTGGGCAAGACCCAGATGTCGGAATACGGCTTCAGCGCCTCGGCTGAACACCCGCGGCTTGGACCGGTGCGCAACCCGTGGAACACCGACCACACCGCGGGCGCATCGTCGTCGGGCTCCGGCGCGTTTGTGGCCGCTGGTGCGGTGCCGATTGCCCATGCCAATGACGGTGGCGGTTCGATCCGAATTCCCGCGTCCTGCAACGGACTCGTCGGGCTGAAGCCGTCGCGTGGCCGGCTGCCGCTGGACAAAGAAGTCAGGCAAATGCCGATTCGCGTCGTCGCCAATGGGGTGGTCAGCCGATCGGTGCGCGACAGCGCCGCGTTCTACCGGGAAGCCGAACGCGTCTGGCGGGCTCCCAAGCTCCCACCGATCGGAGACGTGCAGCACGCCGGAGAAAAGCGGCTGAGGATCGCCGTGATCACCCACTCACTTCTACGCGAGTCCAGCCCCGAGGTTCGCGAGCTGACGTTGAAATCTGCAGGCTTGCTCGAAGAGCTCGGCCACCGTGTCGACCATCTCGAAAAGCCGCCGGTGCCTTCGAGTTTCGTGTCCGACTTCGTGCTCTACTGGGGACTGTTGTCAATGGGCCAAATTCAGCAGAACAAACGCGCCTTCAACGGATTTGACGTAACCCGGTTGGACAACCTGTCACGGGGCCTGGACCGCCACGCCCGCCGCAATCTGCATCGCATCCCACTTGCGCTGCTGCGTCTGTCCCGCACGCGGAGGCACACGGCCCGTCTGGCCCAGACCTACGACGTGGTGATGACGCCGACGGTGGCCGACGAGACCCCGCAGATCGGCTATCTCGACCCGATGGCCGACTACCAGCAGATTATCGACCGGCTGCAGGATTGGGTCGCGTTCACGCCGCTGCAAAACGTCACGGGGGAACCGTCGATCTCGCTGCCGATGGCCGTCTCCGCCAACGGATTGCCGGTGGGGATGATGTTCTCGGCGCCGGTGGGGCAGGAGGCCCGGTTGCTGGAGTTGGCCTTCGAACTCGAAGACGCCCGGCCCTTTGCGCGTATCGACCAGACCTAGTCGGGTCCCAGCGCCTCCAGCATTCGCTTGAACTCGCGCTGCTGAGACGCCGACAGCTTCGCCAGCACGCGGGCGTCGGCTTCTCGCACCGCGGCCTCGGCGTGTCTCAGCTTCGTCCGGCCATCCGCGGTCAGCGAGGCCGGCAGCGCACGTCCGGATGCCACCGATGCGGGGCGGGTCACGATATGCGCGTTCTCCAGCCTGTGCAGCACGGTGTTCATCGCCTGCGGTGAGACATTGCCCAGCCGGGCCAGCTCCGCGCTGGACAACCCGGGGCTCATGGAAAGCATTCGCATGCAGACGAATTCGGGCAGGGTCAGGCCCAGCGGGCTCAGCGCGGCCGCTACCTCGGGCCGCAGTGTTGCCATCACCTGAAACAACAGGTACCCAAGCGGCGCGTTCTCAGTGGTGCCCATATCAATGATGTTGACACATATCAGCTTGATTGATATATCTGGGGTATGACTGAAACTCAGAAATTCGATTTCGATTTCGATCCGGCCTACCGTGGCGAGGCCGCGGAGTTTTCGGGCGGCCGACCGCCGTGGAGTTTGGGCGAGCCGCAGCCAGAGATTGCGGCGCTGATCGATCAGGGCAAGATCCACGGCGACGTGCTCGATGCCGGTTGCGGTGAGGCCGCGTTGGCGTTGCACATGGCGGCGTTGGGCCACAACACCGTCGGGCTGGATGCCTCACCCACGGCGATCGAGTTGGCCACGGCGGAGGCCGCCAGGCAGGGGCTGACAAATGCCTCGTTCGAGGTGGCCGACATCTCCGCGTTCACCGGTTACGACGGCCGATTCAACACGATCGTGGACAGCACGCTGTTCCATTCGATGCCTGTTGAGCTGCGGGACGGCTACCAGCGCTCGATCGTCCGGGCCGCCGCCCCGGGCGCGTCGTACTTCGTGTTGGTCTTCGACCGGAACGGGATGCCCGACGGTCCGGCCAACCCGGTGACCGAGGACGAGTTGCGTGATGCGGTGTCGCGGTACTGGGTCATCGACGAGATCCGGCCGGCCAGGATTCACGCCAACTTCGCCGACACCAATAGCCCCGAGTTCCCGTTCGCCGACATTCGCGACGAGGGCAACGGACGCAAATCCGTACCGGCCTGGCTGTTGTCAGCGCACCTGGGCTGATCGGCCGGCGGCGACGCCGTTACGCCCCAACGAGCTGGGCGAACTCGTCGAGGTGTGCACACACCTCGAGTGGGCCGTCATAGATCGCCACGGCGCCCGCCTGCTCCAAGGCTTCGCGGGCGATCCCGCCGCTGAGCACCGCGGCGGCCGGGACACCGGCGCGTTGGGCCGCGAGCACATCCCAAACGGCGTCACCAAGGAATATCGCCTCGGCCGGGTCGGCCTCAATCCGCTGTAGCGCGGTGGCGACGATGTCGGGGTGGGGCTTTGCGCGCTCGGCGTCGGCGGCTGAGGTCACGGCGCAGACGAAGTCGTCGGCGTCGAGTGCGCTCCGCAGCACCGCCAACTCTTCCTCGCCGGCCGACGTGGCGAGCACCGCTCTCCAGCCTCGTTCCGTGACGGCCTCGAGCAGTTCCCGCGCACCGGGGAGGCGCCGCACCAGCGGAGCCGAGTCGACAAAGTATTTGGTGTGCAGCTTTTCAAGGTGCGAGCCCTGCGCATCGGCCAGGTCGTCGCCCAGCAGTAGGCGAATGAGCTCGGAACCTGCTCGCCCGATGAGGCCAAGGATCCGCCAGCACGGCACTTCCATCCCCACATCGAGAAACGCGTGGTGCCACGCCACCACGTGATGGAAGTTGGAGTCGACCAACGTTCCGTCGACGTCGAACAGCACGGCGGGTTGCGACATCGCCCATTCCTTTCGGTTGATCGGGAAAACATGGTGGGTACCCCGACCAGGACTGAATAACGCAGCCAGTCCCACAGCCAGCCGGGATCTGTGATTGCCGGGCGTCCCCGCTGGGTAACCGCTGTGCGAATAAATATTGCCGAGGAGTGGAGCTATGCCGAAGACAACAACGGGCGGTAAGCCTAAGGCTGACGAGTTGCCTAGCACCGTGCAGCGCTCGAACGCCAAAGCGCAACGCACCTTCGCCAAGGCGCACGACGCGGCCGCCGATGAGTACGGGAGCGAAGAGCGCGCTCACCGCGTCGCGTATTCGGCGCTCAAACACAGCTTCGAAAAAGTCGGCGACCGTTGGCTTCCCAAGAAAAAGAAGGGCCCGTCGGATGCCCGGGCCGAGCGGGGCGGCTTACACAATCCGATCCCTTCCGCCGAAGGCGTCGACGCCAATGCCAGCAAGAAGCACCTGCTCGACATCGCCCGCCGGCTCGACATACCGGGTCGGTCCACGATGAACAAGTCGCAGTTGGTCGACGCAATCAAGAAGCGCAACCGTCAAGTCCGGGGTCGTTGATCGCATCGGCGGCGGTAGGACTCAGCGACTGGCCGAGCAAACTTGCCACAATGCTGCGAGGATTGAGGATCCGCCGATGAGCCGCCTGCCGCACGACAAGGCGCACACGCCGGCGAAGATGATCGCATACGATCCTGAGGTCGGGTAGGTGAAAAAAGTGAGCCGCCCGACGTTACGTCACACTCCGGATGAAGAGCGGGTCATGCCAAGCGGGCATAGTGCGCTGCAGGTTGGTGTCACCGATGTCGGTAAGGTTCGTGTGCTCACTCTGGTCGGTGCCCTGAACGCCACGACATACGCCCCTATTCGTGACACCATCGTCAGAGCCGCACTCGACGAACCTGATTCCGTCGTCATCGATGTCACCGAGCTGAGCGTTCGAGAAGATCCGGCGTGGGCTGTCTTCACCAGTGCCCGTTGGCAGATCGCTGAATGGCCGAACGTCCCGCTCGCTATGGTCTGCGCGCACGGTCAGGGTCGGAATGGCGCCCAGCGCAACGGCATCACCCGATATGTGCCTATCTACGCGACGCTTGAATCGGCACTTGCTGAGCTGTCCGCCGACGGACTGCACCGGTACCGGCGGCGCTCCCGCGCTTCGCTGCCGTCACAGCGGAGCAGCATTCGCACATGCCGTGAATTGACGACGCAGTGGTTGACCGAGTGGGAGAGAACCGACTTCATCTACGTAGTGTCCACGGTCGCGACAGAACTGGTCGAAGCCGCTCTGGTCGACACCGATAGGAATTTTGCTCTTCGACTGGAGACCGACGGATCGACGGTGTCGGTGGCGATACAACACGTTGGCATCGTCAGCCCGGTACGCCGAAAGTCGGCTCGGGACAATGTGTCCGGCCTCGACCTGGTCGCCGGGAACAGTCGGGCCTGGGGCAACTACACCACCACAGCCGGGAACACCGTCTGGGCCGTCGTCGGCCCGGAAAATCGCTTCTGAGCCAAACAGGCGACGACCGCTATTAGGTCGGTTCCGGTTCGACTCGCGCCAGACCGGGTAACTCAGGGCCATGAGTGATAGCGATCACAGGACCGCCGAGGTGCGCAAGCAGGCACAGTCGCAAGCTGAGCAGGCTCGCACCGCGATGGAAGATCGACGTGACGGCAAGGCCGGCGGGGTGAGCGGATGGGTGGCCGAACGTGCGGGCGAATGGGATCTCAGCGGTCAAGACGAGAAGACGATGCAACAGCAGAAGTTTTTCTGGAATTTCCTGGTGGATTACTGGTTCCGGATGGAAATCGATGGCTGGGAAAACATCGGTAAACCCCCCGCCTTGCTGATCGGCATCCACTCGGGTGCTCCGTTCGTGTGGGACGCCTGGACCGTCGGTCTGCAATGGTGGCGGCGGTTCGGGACGGAGCGCCCCTTACACGGCACCGCCCACGATGCGCTGATGGCCATTCCGGGGTTCGGCCGGTACTTCCGGGCAATGGGAGTATTGCCCGCGGCCCCGGACGCCATCGCAACTGCGCTGGCCGAAGGCCACGATGTGGCGCTATGGCCGGGCGGTGAGGTCGACTCTCTACGTCCGTGGAGCGAGCGCGATCGAGCCAACCTGGCAGGGCGCAACGGCTTTGTGAAGATGGCGATCCGCGCAGGTGTGCCGATTGTGCCGATCGCGACGGTTGGGGGTGCCGACGCCATGCCGGTTCTGATCCGCGGCGATCGGCTTTCGCGCGCTCTGCGACTGGACCGACTGTTGCGGCTCAAGGTCTTTCCGGTTGCCGTTTCGCTGCCTTGGGGAATCGCCCCCGCCGCGCTGCCGCAGCTGCCGCTGCCGGCCAAGATCCGCACGCGCTTCATGCCCGCAGTCGAGATCGACAATGATCCGGATCGAGCCGAAGACAACGACTACATCGATCGCAAGTATCACGAGGTGCAGGACAGCATTCAGCGCGGGATGGATGCGCTGGCGCGCAAGCGCGCGTTACCTCTATTCGGTTGACCGGCAAACTATTTCGTACCAGCAGCAACTGGGCCCGGTCCGTAATGGACCGGGCCCAGTCGATTGCTGCCTAGTTCTGGTGGGACTGCTGGCGGTTCTCCGCCGCCTCTTCACCGGCCCGAGCTGACTCGGCCTCGGCTTCCTTCCTGGCGACGTCGCGCTGGGCTGAGGCCTTGTCCTGCTGCGCCTCGCCCTCTTTCTCGAGGTCCTTGTTGCCGACCACGCTGCCGACGGCCTCTTTGGCGAGGCCCTTGGCGCCCTCGACAACGCCCTTGACGCCTTCTGCAGGCCCGCTCTTGTTGTCGTCGTCTGACATAAAGTCCTCCTAGTGGCTCACGTCATTTACCGTCTCGTCACCCGGCCGATTGCTAGACCGGGTCGGGCGCGGTCAGAATCCCGTTATATTCGTCATCGCGCCGCAGGTTGGCGCATTCCCGCGGCGTCGGGCGCCGAAACCTCTGTGCGTGCCAAAGACATCCGCGACATGCCGTAACGGCGTTCCCGCGCTGGTAGATGGACTGCCGTGGGTCGCTGTGACGCCGCCCACGCTGCCTGCCTTCCGAAACAGCCTCAACCGCAATGGTGTACAGCGTTGCTGGTCGCCGCCAGCTTGCTGGCGGTCTTTCGGGCGATTTTGCGATCCCGCGCCCACTGTCCGCGCGACAATCGCAGTCGAAGACGTGCACCCCGGTGACCCTGGGCGGGTGGAGACCGGCCATGAGGCAGGATGGACCAAGCTATTAGGGGGATTGCCGTCGTGGGGATAGCTAGGAATCGTCCTTTCATGCGAGGAGTTCGATGACGGAGCAGGAGCCGACGGGCGCCAACGGAGCCGGGGCGTTCCCGCCGGACGGCCGGAGCCCCGCCGTCGGGTCGAGTCGGCACGCGTACGCCCGGGTATTGCTCAAACTCGGCGGCGAGATGTTCGGGGGCGGACAGGTAGGCCTGGACCCCGACGTGGTGGCGCAGGTCGCCCGCCAGATCGCCGAAGTGGTCCGGACCGGCGTGCAGATCGCGGTTGTGATCGGCGGCGGCAACTTCTTCCGCGGCGCTCAGCTCCAGCAGCGCGGAATGGAGCGCACCCGATCGGACTACATGGGGATGCTCGGCACCGTCATGAACAGCCTTGCGCTGCAAGACTTCCTCGAGAAGGAGGGCATCGACACCAGGGTGCAGACCGCGATCACCATGGGTCAGGTCGCCGAGCCGTACATCCCGCTGCGCGCCGTCCGTCATCTGGAAAAGGGCCGGGTGGTGATCTTCGGTGCCGGTATGGGTCTGCCGTACTTCTCCACGGACACCACCGCCGCACAGCGGGCGTTGGAGATCGGCGCCGACGTGGTGTTGATGGCCAAGGCGGTCGACGGGGTGTTCGCCGAAGACCCGCGGGTGAATCCGGGGGCCGAACTGTTCACCGCCATCACGCACCGGGAAGTGATCGATCGCGGGTTGCAGGTGGCAGACGCCACCGCGTTCAGCTTGTGCATGGACAACCGCATGCCGATTCTGGTTTTCAACCTGCTGACCGATGGCAATATCGCTCGGGCCGTCGCGGGTGACAAAATTGGAACACTGGTCACAACGTGAAGGGAGGCGCGGCGCAGAAATGCCCGCCAGCGGCGAGGGGGACGCAGCGATGAGAAGGAGCGGCGGAAATGATTGACGAGACTCTCTTCGACGCCGAAGAGAAAATGGAAAAGGCCGTATCGGTGAGTCGCGACGACCTGTCGACCATCCGGACCGGCCGGGCCAACCCCAGCATGTTCAACCGGATTGTCATCGACTACTACGGTTCTGCAACTCCTATCACCCAACTGGCCAGCATTAATGTCCCAGAGGCGCGGCTGGTCGTCATCAAGCCGTACGAGGCCGGCCAGCTCGGAAAAATCGAGGCTGCGATCCGTAACTCAGACCTGGGGGTGAACCCCACCAACGACGGCACGCTGATCCGCGTGGCGGTGCCGCAGCTGACCGAGGAACGCCGCCGCGAGCTGGTCAAGCAGGCCAAAGCCAAGGGCGAAGACGCCAAGGTGTCGGTGCGCAACATCCGCCGCAAGGCGATGGAGGAATTGCACCGGATTCGCAAAGATGGCGAAGCCGGCGAGGACGACGTCTCGCGCGCCGAGAAGGACCTGGACAAGTCAACCCAGCAGTACGTGACCCAGATCGAGGACCTGGTCAAGCACAAGGAAGGCGAGTTGCTGGAGGTCTAACGGCCGCTCAGCAGACGACGTCCGTGGCAGAGACCGACACCCCCGCAGACAGCCCGGCCGAGGGCTCGGTTCAAGGGCCGTCGACTGGCAAGCACAAGAAGTCGCGGGCCGGGCGCAATCTTCCGGCGGCGATCGCCGTGGGTGCCGTCCTCGCGTTCACGATCGTCGCGATCCTGATCTGGGACCGCTACCTCTGGGTTCTGCTGGTGGCCCTCGCGATGCCCGTCGCGACCCACGAGGTGGTGCGCAGGCTGCGGGAGGCGGGCTACATCATCCCGGTCATCCCGCTGCTGGTCGGTGGCCAACTGATGATCTGGCTGACCTGGCCCTACCACGCGGCCGGCGCGCTAGCGGGTTTCGGCGTGACCGCTGTGGTGTGCATGTTCTGGAGGTTGGCGCTTGGCGCCACCTCCTCACCACAGGGATCGGGTGATTCGCCGTCTGGGAATTACCTACGCGATATGGCTGCCACCGTCTTTCTGGCGGCCTGGGTGCCGCTGTTCGCGTCGTTCAGTGTGTTGCTGGTCTATCCGCATAATGGTTCTGGCCGGGTGTTCTGCCTGATGATCGGGGTGGTTGCTTCCGACGTCGGCGGTTATGCCGTCGGCGTGCTGTTCGGCAAGCATCCGATGGTCCCGTCGATCAGCCCGAACAAATCGTGGGAGGGGCTGGCCGGTTCGCTGTTATTCGGGATCACTGCGGTGACGTTGACCGCGACCCTGCTGGCGCACAAGCCGGCGTGGATCGGCCTGCTGCTCGGCCTGACGATTGTGGCCACCGCGACTCTCGGCGACCTGGTGGAGTCGCAAATCAAACGCGACCTGGGTATCAAGGACATGGGTCGCATCCTGCCCGGCCACGGCGGCCTGATGGACCGGCTGGATGGAGCGCTGCCGTCGGCGGTGGCCACCTGGACCGTCCTTACCCTGTTGCCCTAAGGTCCGCAGCGGATGAAGCAACGACTGGTCTTCGAGGCGCCACGCCGCGCGCTGCCGCCTCGTCATCTCGCCGACCTCGACGAGGCTGGGCGCGTCGAGGCCGCCGCGGCGCTAGGCCTTCCGCCGTTTCGCGCCAAACAGCTGGCGCATCAGTACTACGGACGCCTGATCGCCGACCCACAGCAGATGACCGACCTGCCGGCCACCGTCCGCGGCCAGGTGGCGGAGGCGCTGTTCCCGAAGCTGCTGATGGCTGCCCGCGAGGTCACGTGCGACGCCGGCCAGACCCGCAAGACGGTGTGGCGGGCGGTCGACGGCACCACCTTCGAGTCGGTGCTGATGCGCTACCCGCAGCGCAACACGGTGTGCATCTCGTCGCAGGCCGGCTGCGGCATGGCATGCCCGTTCTGCGCCACCGGGCAGGGTGGTCTGACCCGCAACCTGTCGACCGCGGAAATCGTCGAACAGGTGCGCGCCGCGGCGGCGGCGGTGCGCGACGAGTGGGGCGACCGGTTGTCCAACATCGTTTTCATGGGCATGGGGGAGCCGCTGGCCAACTACGCCAGAGTGCTGGCGGCGGTACGCCGCATCACCGAACGGCCGCCGAACGGATTTGGCATTTCGGCGCGGTCGGTGACGGTGTCGACGGTCGGCCTCGCCCCGGCCATCCGCAAACTCGCCGACGAGGGACTCGGGGTCACGTTGGCGCTGTCACTGCACGCCCCGGACGACGAACTGCGCGACACCCTGGTGCCGGTCAACAATCGGTGGAACGTCGGCGAGGCGCTGGATGCTGCGCACTACTACGCCGAGCAGACCGGTCGGCGGGTGTCGGTGGAATACGCGTTGATCCGCGACGTCAACGACCAGCCTTGGCGAGCGGACCTGCTGGGCAAGCGACTGCACCGCGCGCTGGGCCCGCTCGTGCACGTGAACCTGATTCCGTTGAACCCGACACCGGGCAGCGACTGGGATGCCAGCCCGAAAGCCGTTGAGCGTAAGTTCGTTCGACATGTCCGCGCAGCAGGCGTGACGTGCACCGTGCGCGATACCCGCGGGCGCGAGATCGCGGCCGCGTGCGGTCAGCTCGCCGCTGAATTGCCTACCTGAGCCAGCCGCGCCGACGGCCCCACCAGTCGCGCACCAGTAAAAAAGTGCCCAACAGCGCGAAGCCGATCACCCAGAGGTCTTCGACTTTGCCGACGTGGTTGCCGTCCAGGAAGGCCACCAGTAGCACGATGGTCAGCAGCCCGGTGATGTGCCAGTTGCGGTAGTTGATTTTGCTCCAGCCCCAGTTCGCCGACGGCACGTCAGCGACATCGACCCCGCCGGAGCGCTCCACCTCGGTACTGGCCACGGCAAACTCCTCGGGTTGGGATCGGGATGCCTGCACATTCTGGCACATGTCCCAGAGGCCGGCTTCTCCTCGGGCCGCCGTACGGCCCGCGTCGTCGCCGGCCGGGGATTCGTCGGGCGCGCCGGTGGCGCGGCACAATGAAGGGGTGACCAACCGCCGCCTCAAGACCCTGGTGCTGGGCAGTACCGGGTCCATCGGCACCCAGGCGCTCGAAGTCATCGCCGCCAACCCTGACCGCTTCGAGCTGGTAGGGCTGGCCGCGGGTGGCGGTCACCCGGACCGGCTGGCACAGCAGCGCGCCCAAACCGGGGTAACCAACCTCGCCGTCGCCGACGAGCACGCCGCGCAGGCCATCGGTGACGTCACCTACCACGGACCCGACGCCGCGACTCGGTTGATCGAGAACACCGAGGCCGACGTCGTGCTCAACGCGCTGGTTGGCGCGCTGGGCCTGCGGCCGACGCTGACCGCGCTGGCCTCCGGGGCACGGCTGGCCCTGGCGAACAAGGAATCGCTGATCGCCGGTGGCCCGCTGGTGCTGGCGGCCGCCAAGCCCGGCCAGATCGTTCCGGTCGACTCCGAACACTCCGCGCTGGCGCAATGCCTGCGCGCCGGACGCGCCGACGAGGTCGCCAAGCTGGTGCTCACCGCCTCCGGCGGGCCCTTCCGCGGCTGGTCGGCCGCGGACCTCGAGCACGTCACACCCGAGCAAGCCGGCGCGCATCCGACCTGGTCGATGGGGCCGATGAACACCTTGAACTCGGCGTCGCTGGTCAATAAGGGTCTCGAGCTGATCGAAGCGCACCTGCTGTTCGGCATTGCCTACGGCCGCATCGACGTCGTCGTGCACCCGCAGTCGATCGTGCACTCGATGGTGACGTTCACCGACGG
The DNA here is from genome assembly GCA_036497495.1 of Mycobacterium sp. Lineage (GTDB taxonomy): Bacteria > Actinomycetota > Actinomycetes > Mycobacteriales > Mycobacteriaceae > Mycobacterium. Next base: position 3,726 of record DASXJI010000593.1, on the reverse strand, counting down.
CTCGACGATCGCGCAGGCCAGCCCGCCGGACATGAAACTGCCCATCGCGCTGGCGCTCGGCTGGCCGGATCGCGTGCCCGCCGTGGCCGCGGCCTGCGACTTCTCCACCGCGTCGACCTGGGAGTTTGAGCCGCTGGACGACCAGGTTTTCCCCGCTGTCGGTCTCGCCCGGCACGCGGGCGAGACCGGTGGCTGCATGACCGCCGTCTACAACGCCGCCAACGAAGAGGCCGCCGCGGCGTTCCTGGCAGGGCGGATCGGCTTCCCGGCCATCGTGCGAACAGTCGCCGATGTCCTGAGCGCCGCCGACCAGTGGGCCGCAGAACCCGCTACCGTGGAAGACGTACTCGACGCGCAGCGCTGGGCCCGCAGTACGGCCAGGCATGGCATTGATCGAGCCACACAGGAGGTTCTACCAACTCGATGATGTTCGTTATCGGCATAGTGCTGTTCGCTCTCGCCATCCTGATTTCGGTGGCATTGCATGAATGCGGCCACATGTGGGTCGCGCTGGGCACCGGGATGAAGGTGCGCCGCTACTTCGTCGGCTTCGGCCCGACCCTGTGGTCGACCCGCCGCGGCGAAACCGAATACGGCCTCAAAGCCATCCCCGCCGGTGGCTTCTGCGACATCGCCGGCATGACGTCGGTCGAAGAACTGCAGCCCGACGAGCGTGACCGCGCGATGTACAAGCAGAAGACCTGGAAGCGGGTCGCGGTGTTGTTCGCTGGGCCCGGCACGAACTTCGTCATCGGCCTGGTGCTGATCTATGCCATCGCGGTGATCTGGGGGCTGCCGAACCTGCATCCCACCGCGGTCATCGGCCAAACAGCCTGTGCAGCAGCAGAAATCAAGCAGGGCGACTTCGAGAAATGCACTGGTGAGGGGCCGGCAGCTGCCGCCGGGATCCGGGCCGGCGATGTGGTGCTCAAGGTCGGCGACACCCCGGTGACCGACTTCTCCGACATGGCGGCCGCAGTGCAGAAGGTGCACGGCACCGTTCCGGTCGTGATCAAGCGCGACGGCCAGACGATGACCAAATACGTCGACATCGCCCAGCGGCAGCGCTGGGTCAGCGACGGCAAGGCCGCGAAGCCGGCGAACATCGGCGTGATGGGTGTCGTCGGCACACCGTCCGGGCCGACCCACTACAACCCGATCAGCGCGGTGCCGGCCACCTTCACCTTCACCGGCAATCTGACTGTGCTGCTAGGCAAGTCGCTGGTTGCGATTCCCACCAAGGTCGGCGCGCTGATCCACGCGATCGGCGGCGGCCAGCGTTCCCTGGACACCCCGATCAGCGTCGTCGGAGCGAGCATCATCGGCGGAGACACCGTGGACCACGGTGTCTGGATGGCGTTCTGGTTGTTCTTGGCGCAGCTGAACTTCATCTTGGGCGTCATCAATCTGGTGCCGTTGCTGCCCTTCGACGGCGGCCACATCGCCATCGCGCTGTACGAGAAGCTGCGCAACATCGTTCGTTCGGCCCGTGGCAAAGTCGCTGCGGCGCCCGTGAACTACCTCAAACTGATGCCCGCAACCTACGTAGTCTTGGTTCTGGTGGTCGGTTACATGCTGTTGACGGTGACCGCCGACGTGGTCAACCCGATTCGGCTGTTCCAGTAGTGCCGAGCTCCGGCCCGCGCAGAAGGAAAGCGAGAGAAGGCAAACAGTGACCACAGGTCTGGGTATGCCGGCAGCCCCGGCGCCCACGCTGGCGCCGCGTCGCAAGACGCGACAGCTGATGGTCCGCGACGTCGGTGTCGGCAGCGACAGCCCGATTTCGGTGCAGTCGATGTGCACCACCAAAACCCACGACGTCAACTCCACCTTGCAGCAGATCGCCGAGCTGACCGCGGCCGGTTGCGACATCGTCCGAGTGGCGTGCCCGCGCCAGGAAGACGCCGACGCACTGGCCGCGATCGCCACGAAGAGCCAGATCCCCGTCATCGCCGATATCCACTTCCAGCCGAAGTACATCTTCGCCGCGATCGACGCCGGCTGCGCCGCGGTGCGGGTAAATCCCGGCAACATCAAGGAATTCGACGGCCGGGTCGGTGAAGTCGCCAAAGCCGCTGGCGCTGCGGGCATTCCGATCCGCATCGGCGTCAATGCCGGATCACTCGACAAGCGGTTCATGGAAAAGTACGGCAAGGCAACGCCCGAGGCGCTGGTCGAGTCGGCGCTGTGGGAGGCCTCGCTGTTCGAGGACCACGGCTTCGGCAACATCAAGATCAGCGTCAAACACAACGACCCGGTGGTGATGGTCGCGGCCTATGAGCAGCTCGCGGCTCAGTGCGACTATCCACTGCACCTCGGCGTCACCGAGGCCGGCCCGGCCTTCCAGGGCACCATCAAGTCCGCGGTTGCGTTCGGTGCCCTGCTGTCCCGGGGGATCGGCGACACCATTCGGGTGTCGCTGTCGGCGCCACCGGTCGAGGAAGTCAAGGTCGGCACTCAGATTCTCGAGTCGCTGAACCTTCGGCCGCGCGGGCTGGAGATCGTGTCCTGCCCGTCGTGCGGTCGTGCTCAGGTCGATGTCTACAGTCTGGCCAACGAAGTCACCGCCGGTCTGGACGGACTCGATGTGCCGCTGCGGGTGGCCGTGATGGGCTGCGTGGTCAACGGGCCGGGGGAGGCGCGCGAGGCCGACCTCGGCGTCGCCTCGGGTAACGGCAAGGGCCAGATCTTCGTCCGCGGTGAAGTGATCAAGACCGTGCCCGAAGCGCAGATCGTCGAGACGCTGATCGAAGAGGCAATGCGATTGGCCGCCGAGATCGACGCAGGAACAACGCCAAGCGGTTCGCCGGTTGTGACCGTAAGCTGACAGTGGTCTAATCGGGCCGAGTATCCGTCTCAGAAAGAGTCAGTATGTCGGCTCCGCCCATCCGCCGCATGGTGAGCGAGCGACGGGTGTCGGTAGTGCGCGACGGAGCCTCGGTCCGCCGCGCGTTCGACGACGACCCGGTTGGCTCGTGCATGGTCGCCGCTCGGGTTGCCGATCATGGCTTGGACCCCAACTCGATTGGCGGAGAGTTGTGGACGCGCCGCGGGCCCGAGGAGTCGTTGTGCTACGCGGGCGCCAACCTGATTCCGCTGCGCGGTCGACTCAACGATATGTACGCGTTCGCCGATGCGGCGCTGACCGCCTCGCGGCGATGCTCGTCACTCGTCGGCCGGGCCGAGTTGGTGATGCCGATGTGGCAGCGGCTCGAGCCGGCCTGGGGCCCGGCCCGCGATGTGCGTGAGCGTCAGCCGTTGATGTCACTGACGTCGATGCCGACCTGTGCGATCGACCCGGGTGTGCGCCAGGTCAAGCCCGACGAACTCGACACCTATCTGGTGGCGGCCGTCGACATGTTCATCGGCGAGGTGGGTGTCGACCCACGACTTGGTGACGGCGGCCGCGGTTACCGGCGGCGGGTCGCCAGTTTGATCGCGGCCGGCCGCGCGTGGGCCCGCTTCGAGAACGGTGAGGTGGTCTTCAAGGCCGAGGTTGGATCGCAGTCGCCGACGGTCAGCCAGATCCAAGGAGTCTGGGTGCATCCGGAGTGGCGTGGCCGAGGCCTGGGAACGGCGGGGACGGCGACCCTGGCCGCGGTGGTCGTCGGCACCGGACGCATTGCCAGCTTGTACGTCAACGACTTCAACACGGTCGCGAAGGCTACCTACGACCGAATCGGCTTCGTCGAAGTCGGCACCTTCGCCACCGTCCTGCTGGACTGA
>DASXJI010000592.1:0-4649 GCA_036497495.1 Mycobacterium sp. | reverse complement strand
TCCACCTCAACCGTTTCGGCCTTGTATTGCTTCCCCCGACTACCGCTGGGAGGAACGATTTCCTCGCGAATGCTGGTTAGCCCCGCCCATCTGGTCACCTGTGGAATCTCGAGGTCGACGGCGAGAAACTTGTCGTCCTTGAGCGCGGCAAGGGGCACGTTCACTATCACACCGCGTGTCCGAACAGTTTGGGTGGAAGCTCGTTCCCCCATCACGTTCGACTGCGAGATGCCAGCGATATCGAAGAAGATGGAACGGGTCACGTTCGTCATCGCGTAGATCGTGTCTGGCAGAGCACGTCGCTCGCGGTTTGTGCCGAACTCGCTGTTGTACTGGCGAGTGCGCAAGGTGCCGATGTGGAATAGGTCGTCCTCGGCTAGGGCGTGTCTCCCAATTTGGTGGCGCCCACGCGGGCGTGAATGACTGCACAGGCCAATAGGACGCCGCCGAGGTAGGTCAGGGCGTATTTGTCGTAGCGCGTCGCGACGCCACGCCACTGCTTGAGTCGGTTGAAGCCGCGTTCGACGGTGTTGCGCAGCCCGTAGAGGGCGGGGTCGAATGCGGGCGGCCGACCGCCTGTTGATCCTTTGGCCTTGCGTCGAGCGATCTGGTCGCTGCGTTCAGGAATTGTGTGTTTGATTCTTCTGGAACGCAATTCGGTACGCGTGCTCGGATGCGAATACGCCTTGTCGGCGAGCAATCGGAAGTCGCGACCGGACACGCCTTGTTGCTTGCAGGGCGCGGCGTAGTCGTCGAGCAGCGGCATCAACTGGGGGTTGTCGCCGGCTTGTCCGGCGGTCAACCGGATCGCGACCGGGGCTTCCCGCTGATCGGTCAGGGCGTGAATCTTGGTGGTGAGCCCGCCGCGCGAGCGGCCGATCGCATGATCGTCGGGCTCATCGGCAGATTTCTTGTAATTCGACAGGGCCCCCTGTGGCGAGCGTGTCAGAGCGGGCGCCCGCGCAATGTTGATGTGCCCGCACGTTCGTCGAATCCACCGACAGCAGCTTCTCGAGGTCCTCGGCCATCGCGGCGTCGAACCCGAATACCGCCGTAACCTGGGCGAACATCGCGTCGTAGGTGCCGTCCAAGGACCATCGATGATGCCGCTTCCACACCGTTTGCCACGGCCCGAAATCAGCTGGCAGGTCCCGCCATGGGCTACCCGTGCGGAATCGCCACGCGATCCCTTCCAGTATCAAACGATGGTCACCGAATCTGTTGCCCCGCTTGCCCTCATCCGATGGCATCAGCGATTCGACGGCCGCCCAGAACTCATCAGAAATCACACCCATTCGCGTCACCGGTCAATCGTCGCCGGTCAACGCCTTCCTATTCGGGAGACACGCCCTAGGCGCCTCTAGGCGCGCGGTTCTGCTTGAGGTAAGCGGAGCTGCGGAGCACGAACCATGTCGCGACGGGTCGCACGAGACGGATGAAGGGGACCAGCATCCCGAAATCCTTTCTCATGTCTTCCAGCTGCTCGTTGAGTCCTCGCTTCTGGTACCCGAGCAGGCGCTGGCTTTCGTCGGTGTCTACCCAGTCCCCGAAAAAGCGCGGTGGCCTTCGTCGCACAAAGGCGTCGACCGGAATGGGGCCGATCCCGATCGCGCCCATCAGCGCATTGATGAAGTCGCCGTAGGTCATTCGGCAGTTCGGGCCGCCGGCTATGAGCAGGGTCTTCCCGATCGACTCCGCACGGGCCGCGGCGCGCGCGAACGCCGTTCCGGCGTCGGTGGGATGGAGAAACTCGAAGCGCGCGTCCGGGCTGAACTCGAACATGATGCTGGGATCCTGCGCCTGCAAGTGGATCGGCGTCACCGCCGCAAGCCGGAGAATGCTCCACTGCAACCCCGATTGCCGGATCGCCTCCTCGCAGGCGACCTTCTGACGGCCGTACTCGTCGGTCGGAGAATCGGGCGTGCCGACACGCAGCGGCGGCTCGCGATCCTGCACATCGCCGCACACACCCAGCGACGACGCGAAGACCAGCCGTTTGGCGGTGGGCGAGGCCTCCATCTGCTCGATCAGGATGCGGGTGCCGTCAAGGTTCACCTTGCGGGCCAGATCGGGCGCCTTTTCGGAGTAGGGAGGGATGATGCCCGCCATGTGGATCACCGCGTCCACGCCCTGCAGCGCATCCCGGAGCGAGTCCGGCTTGGTGATGTCGCCCCAGACGAATCGGGCCCGCCCGTCGAAGCCCGATGCGAGCTTGCGCGCCCTGCGAGACTCCAGGTCGAACGCGACGACGTCGTGGCCCTCGTCGAGCAATGCCGCCAAGGTGGCCAGGCCGATGCTGCCCAGCGCACCCGTCAACAACACATTCATGTGTCTCATCCTCCCTGGGATATTGGTGCGCTGAGTTCCCGCAGGGCGGAAAGGAACAATTCATCCATCTGCGGGCTCAAGTCGGCCAGGGTCGCCGCGCTGGCATAACTGGCGGAGCCGAAGACCCGCTCAAGCGTATCCGTGGTGGCGGCGGCGCCGATGGAAAGGCAAAGGCACGCAACACCTTCCATGCGGAGCTCGTCAAGCGCTTTGGCGGCGTCGGCTTCCGCGTAACGGCCCTCGTAGCCATCGTCGTAGGGGAAACCGTCGGAAAGGACGACCAGCAGCCGATTCGGCGTACCCGCATCGGTCTTGAGGATCTCGCCCGCACCTCGGATGCCGGCGCCGAGGCGCGTGTATCCCGATGGCTGGAGCTGGCTCAACCGGGCTCGCTCCATGGCGCCGAACCGATTTCCGAACCCTTTGATCGACGGCAGGTGCACGTGCTGCCGGCCTTGTGACCGAAAGGCATAGACGGCGACGCGGTCGCCGAGCTCTTCGAGCGTGACCGCCAACGTGGCGGCCGCCCGGCGCTGGTGATCGTGCACGGCCAGGCCGTCTGGATCCGTCTCGGTGGCCGACCCCGAGGCATCGAGCAACACGAGGACGCCGAGATTGCGGGTAAGTTTACGTCGTTCCAGGTAGACGCATTCCGGTGGCGAGTACCCGGAGCGCAGATCGACGAAAAGGTTGATGAGCGCCTCGATGTCGAGTTCATCGCCATCGGGACGGCCCCGCAACACCTTTGGGCCGAGGCCGACGCGAGACAAGCGACGGCGCAACACGTCGTCGTGCGGAACGTCCGCGGCGACGACGTCGGCGGCGCCCTCGAGCGGGAAGTCGATGACGCGGCACCAATCCGGTCGATAGCGGCTGTTGTGTTCGTCCCACTCCGGATAGAGCGCGCCGCCAACGCCCACCGTCGCGCCGGGATTGTGGTCATCGGTGAAACGGATCCTGGTGGGCAGGGGGCGGGCGTTCGCACCGACCGCGTTCGCCCGCCGGACCGCACGAGCCTGCATCTCTGCGCCGGGGGCGCTGTCACCGGGGGAGCGCGAGCTGCCCAGCATTTTGCGGAAAAAGTCCGACACGGTCCGTGAGTTAAAGAGAGGATTCTCAAACAGTTTGAGGATCTTGCTCTCCCGGGCGCGCTCCCCGTCGTCGTTGGCGGCCCCGGGCAGGTCGATCGGATCGAACTGCAGACGCAGTTCTTTGTCTGAGGCCTGTGAGCCCGCCGAAGCCGACAGCAATCGGGAGGGACGGATGGCGCCGAACCATTCCGGTGGGTCGCCGATTTCCACTGGGCTCTTGGCCACATCGAGCGACTCATGGGCGGTCGCGGTGCGCGGTGCTCCGTCGGGACACAGCGCGGCGGCGAGTGGCATCCGCCCGGCGAGCTCGGCAAGAACCCGGTGGCCCTCGAGCGCCAGGTACCGGCGCGCCAGCGACGGACGTGCCCGTAACGCCTTCACCAACCGCCGATCCAGACTCCCCGCACCGAGCAGAGCGCTCTGGACCAGCGTCTCGCGGCGCTGCTCGGCGAGGGGGCGGTCCGTCGAGACGAATACGACCTTGCCGTCGGTGTAAGCGGCCTCGCCCGCCGATGCCTCCGCGACGTCGACGGAGCTCCCGGCAACAAAGGTGGCGAGGAGCCGAAACCGGTTAGGGTTCTTCGGGTCTGAGGCGGTCACGTCCGGGGCACGACGGCGTCGGCGAGTTCGCCGAGGGCGCGGGCGACGTCCGGATCGTCGGTGAGCGCCTCGACGATCGCCGACTGGACGGCACTGCGCAGGCTCAGCCCTTCGGCGACAAGGCCTCCGGCGAGGATCAACATCCGGGTGGACGACACTTCGCGCAGTGGTGAGCCGGCGAGGTTCCGGATCGCGTCACCCAGCGTGACCAGAACACTGGCGGTCTCGATGTCGATTCCGGCTTCGTAGGCAACCACTTCCGTCTCGATCTCGACGGGTGGGAAACCCAGCGTGATGGCGACGAACCTCTGACGGGTCGATTCCTTGATGTTCTTCAGGACGCTCTGGTAGCCGGGATTGTAGGAAATCACCAGCTGGAAGCCCGGTGCAGCCTTCAATGTGGTGGCGAGTCGATCGACCGGAAGCCTACGGCGGTGATCGGCGAGCGGATGGATGACCACGGTGGTGTCCTGGCGCGCCTCCACCACTTCGTCCAGGTAGCAGATCGCGCCGTCGCGCACGGCCCGGGTCAGCGGCCCGTCCACCCAGACCGTTTCCCCGCCCTTGAGCAGAAACCGGCCCACCAGATCAGCCGACGTCATGTCTTCGTGGCCCGCAACGGTGATCAGA
>DASXJI010000591.1:0-6666 GCA_036497495.1 Mycobacterium sp. | reverse complement strand
GTGAAGTCGATGCGCAAGGGACAGACGGTTCGGCTCAACGAGGCTTTAACTGTCGTCGAGGCCGGCACGTATGAATCAGTCGGCGAGATTTCAACTCTGCGCGAGATTCTGTCCGACGGGCACCGCGCTCTGGTGGTCGGTCACGCCGACGAGGAGCGCATCGTGTGGCTGGCCGAGCCGTTGGTGGCAGAGGACCTGCCCGACGGTGTGTATGACTCGTCGGACGACGACCTGCGGCCGCGCAAGCTGCGTCCCGGTGACTCGCTGCTGGTGGACACCAAAGCGGGTTACGCCTTCGAGCGCATCCCCAAGGCCGAGGTCGAGGACCTGGTGCTCGAAGAGGTTCCCGACGTCACCTACAACGACATCGGTGGGCTGGGCCGGCAGATCGAGCAGATCCGCGACGCCGTCGAGTTGCCGTTCCTGCACAAGGAGCTCTACCGCGAGTACGCGCTGCGCCCGCCCAAAGGCGTGTTGCTCTACGGCCCGCCCGGTTGCGGTAAGACGTTGATCGCCAAGGCTGTCGCCAACTCGCTGGCCAAGAAGATGGCTGAGGTCCGTGGCGACGACGCGCGCGAGGCCAAGTCCTACTTCCTCAACATCAAAGGCCCCGAGCTGCTGAACAAGTTCGTCGGTGAAACGGAACGCCACATCCGGCTGATCTTCCAGCGGGCTCGCGAAAAGGCGTCCGAGGGCACACCGGTGATCGTGTTCTTCGACGAGATGGACTCGATCTTCCGCACCCGCGGCACCGGGGTTTCCTCGGACGTGGAGACCACGGTCGTCCCGCAGCTGCTCAGCGAGATCGACGGTGTCGAAGGTTTGGAGAACGTCATCGTGATCGGCGCCTCCAACCGTGAGGACATGATCGACCCCGCGATCCTGCGGCCCGGCCGCCTCGATGTGAAGATCAAGATCGAGCGCCCGGACGCCGAGTCGGCGCAGGACATCTTCTCCAAGTACCTGACCGATGCGTTGCCGGTCAACGCCGACGATCTCGCCGAATTCGGCGACGACCGCTCGCTGTGCATCAAGGCGATGATCGAGAAGGTCGTCGACCGGATGTACGCCGAGATCGACGACAACCGGTTCCTCGAGGTGACTTACGCCAACGGCGACAAAGAGGTCATGTACTTCAAGGACTTCAACTCCGGCGCGATGATTCAGAACGTGGTCGACCGGGCGAAGAAGAACGCCATCAAGGCCGTCCTGGAGAGCGGTCAGAGGGGTCTACGGATCCAGCACCTGCTTGACTCGATCGTCGACGAGTTCGCCGAAAACGAGGACCTGCCCAACACCACCAACCCCGATGACTGGGCGCGGATTTCGGGCAAGAAGGGCGAGCGGATCGTCTACATCCGCACGCTGGTCACCGGCAAGAGCTCGAGTGCCTCACGGGCCATCGACACCGAGTCCAACCTCGGTCAGTACCTGTAGCGGCGGGCGCAAGCGCGGCGAAGCCGGGCGCCGCGGGCCGGCGCCAAAGATAGGGTTCAGCCGGCCAGCAGCGAGTAGCTGTTGGCCAGGTCATCCTGCAGCACCTGCGCGGCATGCGTGGTCGTGTCGATGCGCAACGGGCTGGTCAGCGTTCGCGCCTGGTACTTCCATCCCGCGGGCAGGTTGAGCCGCTCACCGAGCTGGGCCAGATCCGCCCGCGACAGGTTGGGATCGACGATCTGGCTCCAGGTCTGCATCACCCACCGCCGCAGCGCGGGGTCGTGCAATTCGTAGACCTCTTCGCCGACGTCAAACGTGAAAACGGTGTGCCGGTGCACCTGATTGGCGGTATACGGCGCAGGGTTCATCCCCGACAGCAAGGTTTGCGCTTGCAGCACCATGTCGATTCCGCCGAAGTTCTTGATGATCCGCGGGCCCTGGTTCGTCTTCTCGATCTCGTTCATCAGCCAGTAGCGCGGGCCGTTGAGTAAGGCTGTAGCAGCACCGTTTTCGGCCGCAATGGCCTGTGCGTCGAGCGCCGACCACAGTTCGGCGGGACAGTCGTTGAGGCCGAAGCTGTTGTAGACGGATGCCTGCGGCCCCGCCTCGCCCGGGGTCACCAGAAGGACTTCGCCGTAGCGCTTTCCGGACAGGCCGGTGATGGGTTCGGCAGACACCAGGTGAAGGTAACACTTCTTTCACCTGCGTCAACCGCCACAAGGCGGATCAACGGGGCGGGAGGCATACGACTTGGACGAAGAACTCGTCGATCTGCCGAATGACGTTCATGAACTGTTCGAAGCCAACGGGTTTGGTGACGTAGGCGTTCGCGTGAAGTTGGTAGCTGCGCAGAATGTCTTCCTCAGCGGCCGAGGTGGTGAGGACAACAACGGGGATGTGGCACAGGTCGGGATCGGATTTGATCTTTTCAAGCAGTTGGTGGCCGTCGTATTTCGGCAGGTTCAAGTCGAGGAGGATCAGGTCCGGCCGGATCGCGCCCTGGTGCGATCCACGTCGGTACAGATAGTCGAGGCCTTCCTGTCCGTCGTTTGCAACACGCAACGTGTTGCGAATCTTGTAGTGTTCGAAGGCTTCCCGAGTGATGAGGACGTCACCGGGATCGTCTTCGATAAGCAGGACCTCGATTGGGCGACCAGCCGGTGTCATCGGTGGGCTCCTTCGGTTGCGCCGACGGGGGTCTGGTCGCGGTCGGCAGCAATAGGCAAGGTGAACCAGAATCGAGAGCCGCTGCTGTTGCCGGTGTCGACACCGATGGTACCGCCGTGCAGCTCGACGATTTTCTTACAAACCGCCAGCCCGATACCAGTTCCGGTGTAGGCATCCCGGCCGTGCAGACGCTGGAAGATCACAAACACTTTTGCAGCGAACTCGGGACCGATGCCGATGCCGTTGTCCGTCACACTGAACATCCAATGGCCGTGGTGATCACCGGTGCCGCGTTCGCAGTCGAGCACGATGTGGGGCACGCGATCCTCGCGTCGGAACTTGACCGCGTTGCCGATCAGGTTCTGCCACAGCATCGTCACAAGGGTGGCGTCACCCATGACCTGAGGAAGCGGACCACCGCGCCGCACGATCTGGGCCTTGGACTCCTCGATCGCCGCGGCCAAATTGCCCAGAGCGGTATCCAGGGCGGCGTCGAGGTCGACCGTGGCGCGAGTGACATTGAGACGACCGACCCGGGAAAAGGTGAGCAGATCGTTGATCAGCACCTGCATGCGTTTGGCGCCGTCGACAGCGAATCCGATGTACTCGATACCGCGTTCATCGAGCGCGTCACCGTAGCGTTGCTCGAGCAGCTGGCAAAATGAGGCCACTTTGCGCAGCGGTTCTTGGAGGTCATGGGAGGCCACGTAGGCGAACTGCTCGAGCTCGGCGTTGGATCTCCGTAGCTCGACCGCTTGCGTGTCGAGCACCTCCTTTTGCATCGCCAGACGAGCCCGGTCCGATCGGGACATATCCAGCTCGGTCACGATCCGCTCCCGCATGTTCTCTACGTCGCCCGCGATCGCGCGGATGTCTTTCGATCCTTGCGCGTCGATGCCGTGGGCGAAGTCGCCCCTCGCGATCCGCCGGCACGAAGCGGCGAGCACGGCCAAGGGACGGGTCACCGCGCGTCGCATCAACAAACCCAGCAGGAACGCCCCCGCGACAAACGCTGCCACCATGGCGATCAGGATCCGGTCCCGCCAGCTGCGCATCGCGTCCAGCTCGTTGACCGCGACGGCCCGCGCGGCTGCCAGATCGGCGTTCTGGGTATCGAATAGCGCGCGGATGCGGTCGAACTCGGCCTTCCCGTGCGCGGCGGTCGCGACGTTCACGACATTCGGCGCGCCCGGGATCACGCTGCTGATCAACGGCTGCGCGTACGTGCTGCGCCACGCGGCGCCGGCGCGCTCGATCGCGGTCAGGTCGGCGATAAGGTCGGCCCGGTGACCGAGTCGCGCGGTGATGTCCTCGGCCGCTTGCTGTTCAACGCGTTGCCCTTCAACGTAAGGGGCGAGGAACTGCCGGTCGGCGGCAATCACGTAGCCGCGCAGGGCGGTCTCCTGGTCGCGCAACGCGCCCTGCAACTGATACGCCGAGACACGCGCGGGCTGAATGTCATCGGTCAACCCACGGGTCACTGCGTCCGTGCGATCCAACAACACGGCACCTGCGGCTGCGCCGGCCAGTACCACCGTTCCCATGACCGACAACACGACCGTCTGCCAGCCCGCGACCGTCAGTCGCGATCCCAGCTGCGGACCGTCCGTGGGGGTGTCTGCCGGCCCCGTCGATCCCGTCGTCACCCGGCGCTGCGCTCTACCCGCACCACGGCGACGTCGTCGCTGAACCCGCCATGCGTTTGGGCCCGAGCCTCGACCTGGTCGATGAGCGCGTCGACGAACTCGGGGCCGGGCAGCGCCGCCAGCGATCGGGCCAGTTCCAGTAAGCCGTCCTCGCCGAGGCGTTCGGCACCGCGACCTGAATGACACTCGAACAGTCCGTCGGTGAGTAGCACCAGACCGCAACCTTCGGGGAGTTCCATTGCACACTCCGGCCAGCCGTCACCGGCGAATCCCAAAGCTGGGCCGGCCGGCGGCTCGGCCCATTCCACGGTGCTGAGTCCGTGCACCAGCATGCCGGGATGACCGGCGCGGACCGCTATGACCCGCGGACTATCGGGACTGACAGCCAAGCTGAGCATCGTCGCGAAAATGGTGCGGCCTGCATCTTCAGCGTGGATGATCTGTTCGAGCTGCCGCATCGCAGCGTCACCGTGAATGCCGCTCAAGGTCAATGTGCGCCAGGCGATCCGCAGTGCCACTCCCAACGCCGCCTCGTCAGGCCCATGCCCGGCGACATCACCGACAACGATGTGCACAGTCCGGTCTGGCGTTTGCACGACATCGTAGAAGTCTCCACCCAGTAGCGCGTTGGTGCGGCTGGGCCGGTATCGGGTCACTACGTTTACTTCCGAGCCCTCGAGCAGTAGTGGGGAGGGCAGCAGACCACGTTCCAGCCGCGCATTTTCCCGGGCCCGAATATCGCTCGCCTGCAGCTCCACTGCAATGAGCTCGGCACGCTTACGTTCGATTGCATACAGCAGGGTCCGCCGGAGCATGTCGGGTCCGACCCGCCCCTTGACCAAGTAGTCCTGCGCACCGGTGGCGACTGCCGACACCCCGAATTGTTCATCATTCAATTCCGTCAGCACGACCACCGGAAGCGTGGCATCCCACTCGGTGACGCGGGCGATGCCGTCGAACCCGGTGGCGTCCGGCAGATGCAGGTCCAGCAAGACGCAATCCGGGCGCTCGCGGGCGAGGGCGCCCTCGGCGTGCGCCATCGACGGCGCCCACTCCATCCGGATATCGGCGCCGGAGTCTGCGATCATTTCCTCGACCAGCACCGCATCACCGCGGTCGTCCTCGATCAGCAGCAGCGACAAGCAGTGCCTATCGGCTGCGGGAGAGACGTGGCTATGCGGCACCGGAATCGACCCCGGATTGTTCAGCACAGGCTCGATCAAACATGTCCTCCACGCCCCCGACGCGCCAACGATAACCCACACGCTGGGTATTTGCCGGGACCACCGCCTAATCGCCGAGAGCTCCATCTCGGGGTCGACTTCGGCCCGCATCGTCGCCACGCTGGGTTGATGGCGGGGCTTCTCCTCGCCCCGCTACGCGGGGCGCATCGTCGCCACGCCTAGGCTTAGAGCATGCAACGGATTATCGGTACGGAGGTCGAGTACGGCATCTCGTCGCCGTCGGACCCGACCGCCAACCCGATCCTGACCTCGACGCAGGCGGTGCTGGCCTACGCGGCCGCCGCCGGCATTCAGCGCGCCAAACGCACCCGCTGGGACTACGAGGTGGAATCGCCGCTGCGCGATGCGCGCGGTTTCGACCTGAGCCGGTCGGCCGGTCCGCCCCCGGTGGTGGACGCAGACGAGGTCGGCGCGGCCAACATGATTCTGACCAACGGCGCGCGGCTCTATGTTGACCACGCACATCCGGAGTACTCCGCCCCCGAATGCACCGACCCGCTGGACGCGGTGGTCTGGGACAAGGCCGGCGAGCGGGTGATGGAGGCCGCCGCTCGGCACGTCGCGAGCGTGCCGGGTGCGGCCAAGCTGCAGCTGTACAAGAACAACGTCGACGGCAAGGGCGCCTCCTACGGCTCGCACGAGAACTACCTGATGAGTCGGCAGACGCCGTTCTCGTCGGTCATCGCCGGGCTGACCCCGTTTCTGGTGTCCCGTCAGGTGGTCACCGGCTCCGGCCGGGTCGGCATCGGGCCGTCCGGCGACGAGCCGGGCTTCCAGCTCTCGCAGCGATCCGACTACATCGAGGTCGAGGTGGGGCTGGAGACCACGCTGAAGCGCGGCATCATTAACACCCGCGACGAGCCACACGCTGACGCCGACCGTTACCGGCGGCTGCACGTCATCATCGGCGACGCAAACCTCTCGGAGACGTCGACCTATCTCAAGCTCGGTACCACCGCGCTGGTGCTCGACCTGATCGAGGACGGTCCGGCGCATGGAATCGATCTGAGCGACTTGGCGCTGGCTCGGCCGGTGCACGCGGTGCACGCGGTCAGCCGTGACCCGTCGCTGCGTGCCACCGTCGCCATGGCCGATGGGCGTGAGCTGACTGCCCTTGCGCTGCAACGGATTTACCTGGACCGGGCGGCGAAGCTGGTCGACGGCCGCGACCA
>DASXJI010000590.1:0-2010 GCA_036497495.1 Mycobacterium sp. | reverse complement strand
AGCAGTTCGATCATCACCTGTTCGGAACCGTAAGCCGTCGAGGAGATCGCGTCCGGGGACAGCACGCCCAGCGCGACAGGATTGGACAGACGCTCGTGTTGAAGTTGGTCGTTGATCATCGGCCTTCCGAGGAAGACCCTCTTACACCGGTCGGAGAACGACTGCGATATCCGTTGCTCGCCGCCCAGCTGTGACATAGCAAATACCTCACGTAATTTCTAGGGTTTTTACAAAAACAAGGTCAGACCTCGGCAGAGCCTACGGTTTTCAGCTGGGAATCGCGCGCTGAGACCCCCGCACACAGCAGTCTCGAAAACTTCTTTACGGAATCTTGATGCTTTACGGCGCTGGCGATCCACTCATGCGGCGCGAGCCCTGTGGATTAATCCACCGTCAGTGCTCCGTCGGTAAGTTCGGAGAATCGTTCGAGTCCTTCATCGGCCTCGTCGTCGATACCGCGAAGCGGACCCGGCTCAGCCAGGTAGCGCCGCGCGTAGAGCCGGGCTACGAGGGACTTGCGGTCCGTGCCGCGGGTGGCGTGCTCCCAGGCGGCCTGTTCGGTCAGCAAGGCGCCGGCGTACACATCCCCGATGAATTGGGCCAGCGGGAACAGCCGGGCTTCGGCAACGTCGGCGGGCAGTTTGGTCCAGGCGGTGATGGCCGCCTCGAGATCCTCAATGCGGCGGCGCACCAGCCGGGTCGTGGCTTCAGCGTCGTCGGACACCGAGATCGCGTCGTGCAGTCGCTCCAGCAGCGGCTGATGGGCGCCGATGCGCTCGATCCCCCGCCGCACGTCGAGGCACAGGATGTTGTCGGCGCCCTCCCAGATCGTGTTGACCTGGGCATCGCGCAAAAGCCTTGCCACCGGCCATGTTTCGATATAGCCGTTGCCTCCGTGGATCTCGATCGCGTCGGAGGCCATGGTGATGCCGAGCCGGCACACCTTGAGCTTGGTGACCGGCACGGCAATCCGCTGCTGCACCCGTCTGGGCTGGCGGTGGTTGGCCAGGCCCACGCCGTCGAACACCAGCGCCTGGGCGGCTTCAACGTCGACGATCATTTCGGCGAGTTTGCGGCGCATCAACGGTTTGTCGATCAGGCGGTCGCCGAACGCCTGCCGCTGCCGGGTGTAGCACAGCGATTCGACCAGGGCGCGCCGCGCGTTGCCCAGGGCGAACAGGGCGATTCCGAGACGGGCGGCGTTGGTCAGTTCCATCATCCGGCCCAGACCTTTGCCGTCCGAGGGCTGTGCGTCGTCGCCGGGCTGGTCGGTGTTGGGCTGGCCGGACAGCAGGAAGGCCTCCGCGTCGACCAGCTCCACCTCGCCGGAGGCGACCGAGCGGGTGCCCAGCTTGTCTTTCAGTCGCCGGATGCGAATGCCGTTGCGCGTCCCGTCGCGACGGGTTCGCAGCACCAGGAAGCTCGCCGCGCCGCGGCTGGAGTCCGGGGCGCCCTCGGGTTTGGCTAGCACGACGAAAACCTGGCCGTCGCAGTTGGACGCGAACCACTTGAACCCATTGATGAGCCACGCATCTCCGTGTCGGGTAGCCGTGGTCTCCAGCGCTCCGAGGTCGGAGCCGCCGGCGCGCTCGGTGAGTAGCTGAGCGGTCTCGCCTTCCCACTCCCCGCTGGCGAATCGGGCGAGGACATGCTCGCGCACGTCTTCGGGCGCATACGCCGCAACCAGCGACTTGACCATGCCGCCGCCGGTTCCCAGCGCACAGCCCATCCCGATATCGGCCTGATCAAGCAGATAGTTGGCCGCGAACATCGGCAACGACGACGCGATGCCGGCCCGCCGCGTCTCGTCTTTGAGCGCCTGCTGCGCGCTCAACACCGCCCGTTTTGACTCGATGAACGACGTCGGCTGGACCACCTGGCCGATGTCGTGGCCCCAGCGGTCGTAGCGTTCCAGATGGGCCGGGTTGCGGTCGGTCTGCTCGGCCCACCGGGCCACCGGACCGCCCATCAACTCACCGATGTCATTGAGGTGTGGCTCGATGACGGCCA
>DASXJI010000589.1:0-5217 GCA_036497495.1 Mycobacterium sp. | reverse complement strand
GGGCGAAACAATGGTGAACTTTCATGAGGAAATGCGGACAGCACGACTCGTGTTCACGCGCCTGCTCTGGATCATTCCCGTCGCGGCCGGCGTGATGACCATCACCTTCTTTGTCGGCCGGGTGTTCTCCGGGGATCCGACGAATCTCTACGCCCCGCCGCAGGCGGACGCGGCATTGCGAGCGAAGGTCCGCGCGTCACTCGGGCTCGACAAGCCATTGATCAATCAGTACTTCACGTACCTGAAAGATCTGTTACACGGGAATCTCGGTACGTCCTTCACCACCGGCCGCGGCGTAGGGTCGGATTTGCTCGAGCGGATGCCCGCCACACTGGAACTGGGTACCATCGCGCTGGCGCTGGGGATCGTCATCGGAATTCCGCTCGGCGTCGTTGCGGCGGTCAAGCGCGACAAATGGCCGGACTTCATGGTTCGCGTCTTCTCTCTCGGTGGTATGGCACTGCCGGCTTTCTGGGTCGGGCTGATCCTGCTCTGGCTCTTCTTCGTATCCTGGGGAATCCTGCCCGGACCGGTGGGGCGTCTTCCGGTGAATGTGCCCGGACCGCCGACGGTGACCGGTTTCCTGCTCGTCGACAGTCTGCTCGCCGGTAACCTCTCGCTGTGGTGGCAGGCCGCCCGTCAGCTGATTCTGCCCTCGCTGACCCTGGGATATGGGGCGCTCGGCCCGATCGCACGGGTCACCAGAGCGTCCATGGTCGACGCACTGGAATCCGAGTACGTCCGCACCGCGGTGGCGATGGGGCACCGGCGTCCCACCATCTGGTGGTATGCGCTGCGGAACGCCCTGCTGCCGGTGCTGACCATGATCGGCACGACGGTCGGGTATCTGTTCTCCGGCGCGGTACTTGTCGAAGCCGTGTTCGGCTGGCCTGGGGTCGGCGCCTATGCGTTGCAGGCGATTCAGAACTCCGATTTCGCGGCGTTGCAGGGCTTCGTCATCTACGCGGCTGTTCTGTTCGTCGTCTGCTATCTGATCGTCGACCTTCTGTACCTGGCCATCGACCCGAGGACACGCGCATGACCCCAACCACCCGCTCGGCGGCGGGCGTGGCGGAACCCTCCGGGTCCGGTGGCGACACGGGGACCGCCGGCCCCGTCGCAAAGACGCGCAGGCGCCTCCCGCCAGCCGGCGCACTGGGCTTCCGCATCGGTGTCGGACTGCTCGCCGGCTACCTGGTGGTGGCGATCATCTCGTACTTCTGGACGCCGTTCGATCCGCTGGGCGTCGGCGGTGACGTGCTCGTGAAACCCGGGATCCCGTACCTGTTCGGCACCGATCGTCTCGGCGAAGACGTGTTCTCCCGAACGATGGTGGCCACCCGGTACGACCTGGCGATCACCGTCGCCTCGGTCGGTCTCGCGTTGGTGTTCGGCACGATTCTCGGCACGATCGGCGGCTACTACGGCAAGTTCTGGGACGGCGCGATCATGCGCGCGATCGAGACATTCAATGCCTTTCCCACCTTGCTGTTCGCGATGCTCATCGTGTCCGCCGTCGGACCGGGAATCCTGAACATTATCGTGGTACTGGCATTCGTCGGCCTACCGTCTTATCTGCGCCTGGCCCGAGCCGAGGTCATGTCGCGCAAGACGTGGCAGTTCGCGGAGGCCGCCAGAATGGTCGGCTGCCGCTCGTGGCGCGTCGCCTTCCGACATCTGCTCCCCAACAGCATCGGCCCGCTCCTTGCCTTCACCGCGGTGAACGCCGCGTGGGTCGCCCTGATCACCGCAAGCCTCGGCTACCTCGGCATCGGCCTGCAGCCGGGTGTCCCCGAATGGGGCAGCATGATCGCCAACGGTCAGGACGGAATTATCACCGGCCAATGGTGGGTGTCATTCTTCCCAGGGATGGCCATTCTGGGAATGACCGGGAGTCTTTATCTTCTCGGCGATGGACTCGGTGACCGGTTCGACCCGAGGCGGCGTCGATGAGCGCCGACACAGCCTTCGACCCCGCCGCGCGTCACTCATCGCCTGCCCGTGAACCGATTCTTGAAGTTGACAACTACGGCGGGTACTTCTCCACCTCGGCCGATCAGGCCCCTGTCCTGAAGGGCATCACGTATTCCCTTGCCCGCGGTGCGATCACCGCGATCGTGGGTGAGACCGGTAGCGGAAAGTCGCTGACCGCTTTGTCGATGCTCCAGATCCAACCCGCCAGCTTTGTGCGGACGTCCGGACGGATCCTGTTCGACGGCCAGGACCTGGCAGAGCTGGACGAGCGCACCTTGCGTGGTATTCGCGGCGCGCGGATCAGCATGGTGTTCCAGGATGCCAGGGCCGCTCTGAACCCGATCTTCACGGTGGGCCGCCAGATCGCTGACGTGTGCCGCCTGCACCAGGGCCTCTCCCGCAACGACGCCAAAGACGCGGCCATCGCGGCACTGCGGCTGGTGCACATCCCCGACCCGGAGCGACGCGTGCGCCAGTACCCGCACGAGTTCTCCGGCGGTATGGCACAGCGGGTCATGATCGCGATGGCGCTGGTGTGCAAGCCCGAACTGCTCATCCTGGACGAGCCGACCACCGGTCTGGACGTGACCATCCAGGCCGAGATCATCGCGCTCATCACCGAACTCTGCCGGGAGTCCGACCTGACCACGTGCCTGATCACTCACGATCTCGGCGTGGTGGCGGAGACCTGCGACTACGCCGTGGTCATGCGTCGGGGCGAGGTACTCGAAACAGGCACCTGTGAACAGGTGCTCACCGCGCCACGCCACGAATACACGCAGCAGCTGCTCGCGGCCAGCCGATTGGTGGACGACGCGTGAACGCCAACCCCTATCCCATCTTGCGGGTCAACGGGCTGCGCAAGCACTTCGAGGTCGGACACCCGCGCAAACGACTCAATGCGATCGACGACGTGCAGTTCGACCTGTTCCCCGGTGAGACACTCGCCGTGGTCGGTGAGAGCGGCTCCGGCAAGTCGACGCTGGCCCGGTGCATCGTGCGGCTGATCGAGCCCAGCGCCGGTGAGATCGAACTCGACGGCAGGTCCATCACCCAACTCGGCCCCGCCGGCCTTTCCCGGGTCTACCGACGGATCCAACTGGTCTTCCAGGATCCGAACTCGTCGCTGAACCCACGCATGACGGTGCGCCAGGCTATCGAGGAGCCGCTTCAGCTGCAGCTGAAGATGGGCCGCGCGCAGCGGGCCGCGCGCAGCCGTGAGCTCGTCGCCATGGTGGGACTGGCCGACGAACACCTCGATCGCCATCCGCATCAGCTCAGTGGGGGCCAGCGCCAGCGCGTCGGTATCGCCCGGGCACTGGCCGCGCAACCCCAGGTCCTGATCCTCGACGAGCCCACCTCGTCGCTGGACGTGTCGGTCCGCGGCCAGATCCTGGAGCTGCTACAACAACTCCAAGCGAGCTTGGATCTGGCGTATCTGTTCATCACCCACGATCTGCAGGTGGTCCGCCGGGTCTCGCACCGGGTGGCGGTGATGTACCTGGGCGGGATCGTCGAGCAAGGCCGTACCGACGACGTCTTCGCGGACCCGATCCATCCGTACACCCGCGCGCTGCTCTCGGCCGCGCCGACCGCCCGGTGGGGTGTGACTCGCGAGCGTTTCCGGTTGGCCGGTGAGATACCGAGCCCGGTCGACCTTCCCGACGCCTGTCGACTGGCCGGACGGTGCCCGTTGGCCGAGACGCCCTGCCACCAGACCAAGCCCGCACTGATCCCGTTCGGTCCGCACCGTGCGGTTGCCTGCCCACCAGCGTTGGCACAGCGCCAGAGCCTCGTGGTGTGACGCTCCCGCCGAACAGCCTCGCGTTTCCCGACCCGACCGGAAGAGATCCCATGGAACTGCGCAGTCCATACAGCGGGCAACGGTCTCCCCTGCGAACCCAGGACCCGACACCGCTGCCACAAGGTCCACTCGTCAGCCGGCGCGCCGCACTGACCGGCATGGCCGGCATGGCCGGTCTGGCCGCCCTCGTGCTGGCCGGGTGCTCGACCAGCGGCGGCTCGAGCGGATCGGCGGCGAACGTCAAGGCCCCGACGAACCAACTCGTGCACGCGTGGACCTCGGACTACACCAGCCTGGATCCGGCCAACACGCTCGGTGTCGACGAGAACCAGGAGATCGGCGTCAACATCTATGAGCGCCTGCTCCAGTTCAAGTTCACCCCCGGCGACAACGGCACACTCAACGGCTTCGGCCTGGACGTCACCCCGCAACTGGCGACGTCGTGGACGGTGGACGGACCGAAGATCACCTTCCAGCTCCGGGACGGGGTGAAGTTCTATCCGAGCGGCAACCCGATGACCGCCGAGGACGTGCGCTACAGCCTCGAGCGAATGGTGATGATTCCCGGCAACGGTCAGTTCCAGGCCGGCGTGGCGGGGCTCTATCACGCCAACCAGTTCAAGGTCATCAACCCGAGGACCATCGAGGTCACCACCACCAACCCCGCGGGTACGCCCACGGCGGTCCCGGTCGCACTCGCGTCATTCCGGTTCCAGCAATTCGGCATCGTCGACTCCAAGGTCGTCAAGTCGCACGCGACCCCGGACGATCCGTATGCCGCCAAGTGGATGCAGAACAACGTGGCCAGCACCGGGCGCTACTACGTCGACAGCCACCAGCCCGGCCAGCAGGTGGTGCTGAAGGCGGTACCGAACCACTGGTCCGGCTCGGAACCGGCATTCACCACCGTGGTACTGCGCATTCTCGGCGGCGCCGATCTGGTGTCGCTCATGAAGGGTGGGCAGATCGACTACGCCGCCAAGGGATTGGCGGCGCGGCAGTTCGACCAGCTGCAGAGCAGCGGATTCACCGTGCTGCACGGTCAGACACCGAACATCCTTCGTGCCGATCTTTCGGTCGATGCCGGTCCGCTGAGCAACGTCGCGCTCCGCCAGGCGATCGCCTACGCGGTGCCCTACGACGACATCGCCAAAGTCGTTTTCGCCGGGCGCGCCAGCGTCGCCACGAGCATCGTCAACCCGCAGGCACCCCAGATCGACCCGGCGTGGGCGGTCTACCAGAAGAAGGATCCCGCCAAGGCCACACAGCTGCTCGCGGATTCGGGCACACCTGCCGATTTTGTGCTGGACATCTGGTACGGCACCGGGGTGGCGTACTACGAAGACGTCGCCCGACTGATCTCCAGCTCGCTGACCTCGGTCGGTATCAAGACGAAGCTGCAACCGCGACCGCCGGTACAGCTCATCGATCTGCAACAG
>DASXJI010000588.1:0-3841 GCA_036497495.1 Mycobacterium sp. | reverse complement strand
GCCTCTTTGTCGCCGGCCAGATAGAGCTCCTGAATGCGGTCTGCCGCTTCGCCATAGCCGTATCGGGTGGCCAGGGTGTGGTAGAAGTTTTTCCCCTTGGCGCCCATACCGCCGATGTAGAGCGCCAGGTGCGGCTTCACGACTTCCCTGAGCGGTTCGACGTTTTCACCGATGGCCAGGGTCGGACCGGCGAAAACCTCGAGATCGCCCAGGGCCGGGTCGCGGTTCGCTTTTCCGGTGGCCAGCGCCTTGCCCCAGACGTCCTGAGCCTTCTCCGGGAGGAAGAAGATAGGCTGCCAACCTTCGGCGACCTCGGCGGCCAGCTCGACGTTCTTGGGCCCTAGCGCGGCGATCAAGACTGGAATACGTTCGCGGACAGGCTTATTGATAAGTTTCAATGCCTTGCCCAGGCCGGTGCCCTGTTCGGCGGGCAGCGGAATCGTGTAGTGGGTGCCGTCGTAGCGCAGCGTCTCCCGCCGCCACACCTGGCGGCAGATCTCGATGACCTCGCGGGTGCGTGCGATCGGCGCGTCGTAGGGCACGCCGTGGAAACCCTCCATCACCTGGGGGCCGGACGCGCCCAAGCCAAGGATGAACCGGCCGTCGGAGACGTAGTCCAGACCGGCGGCCGTCATCGCGGTCAACGTGGGTGTGCGGGTGTAGAGCTGGAGGATGCCCGATGCCAGCTCAACACGATCGGTGCTGGCAGCCAGGTATCCGAGCGCACTCACCGCGTCGAACGAATACGCCTCGGGGACAAAGACAATGTCCAAACCCGCGCGCTCGAGGTCGGCCACCTCGGCGGCTACCTCTTTGAAGCCGCCCGCGTAGTTGATCCCTAACCCGATTCGCATGCCTGGCTCCCTATGCCGTCGGGGCCTTGGTGAACTGGTCGGCCAGTTCGACGGCCTCCTGCTGGATCCTGCCGAATTGTGCGCCCATTGCTTCGGCCAAAGCCGTCGCACCGGAAAGCGGTCGCACCATCACCTTAAGGTCGTCGATCAGACCGTCGTCGTTGACGTGCAGGAAATCGCAACCGTTGACCGTCACGCCCGGCGCGCCGGCGATCCCGGCCTCGAACTCCAAGGCGTGATCACCGCCGTTGCTGTCGTGGATCTCGCGGATGTAGCGAAAGTCTTCGAAGACGCGCAGCACGCCACGCAGAATTGCGGCGGTGATCGGTTTGCCGACGTACGGCTTGAACGCCACCGGGCTGGTGAATACCACGTCGTCGGCGAGCAAGGCCTGGATGGCGGTTTCGTCGCCTGCTTCGACGGCTTTGCGGAAGGGATGCATGGGACACCTCTGATGGTCACTTTGTTGAGTAGGTGAGCTCGACAGTAGAACGTCGGTTCGAGTATGTCCATAGGCGAATAATCAATTTTTTGACTATTGCCTGATGTACTATCGCCGAATGTCGTTACGTGACGCCGTGTTGGTCGCGCTGCTCGAGGGGGAGTCATCCGGCTATGACCTGGCCAAGGATTTCGACGCGTCGGTGGCGAACTTCTGGATGGCCACACCGCAGCAGCTGTACCGCGAACTCGAGCGTCTTGCCGGGCAGGGCCTGATTCAGGCCCGGATCGTCGAGCAGGAGCGCCGGCCGAACAAGCGGATGTTCTCGCTGACCGAGGCGGGTTATGAGGAGATTCGGCAGTTCACCGGGCGGCCGCCGAAGCCGTCGGCGATCCGCGACGAACTGCTCGTCAAAGTGCAGGCACTCGACGTCGGCGACGCTGCGGCGGTTCGTGACCTGATCGTCGAACGCCGCGACCGGGCCCAGGCGAAGGTGCAGCGCTACGAACGGCTGCGCGACCGTATCCTCGACGGCCGCAGCGAAGACGAATTCCTGGCCACGGCGCCGCGGATAGGGCCGTACCTGACCTTGATGCGCGGGATCTCCTACGAGGAAGAAAACGCCCGCTGGGCCGAGCGCGCGCTGACAATCGTCGAGCAGCGTCGGGGCGCCGGGTCGGTCAGGTAGTGCGCCAGCACCGGCTGTGCGTCCGCACGTGGTGGCCGCGACCGCCTGAGCCCTAGCTGGCGGGCGGGTCCTCGACGGCGCGCAGCGGCGTGCTGTGCTGCTCAAGGAAACCGGTGATGACCTCGGTCACCCGTTCCGGCGCCTCGAACATCGGAATGTGTCCGAGTCCGCCGAGTTCGGTCACCCGGGTTCCGGCGGGAAGTTGGGCCTGGTAGTACCGGAGAGACCGCGGTGCGGGGAACACTCGGTCCTTTCCACAGATCACCAGGTGCGCGGGGACCGCGGTCTGCGCCAACTCCAGCAGTCCGGGCATCAGCAGCGCCTTGCCCATCAGTTGGAAGTAGGCGGGGCAGTGCGCCGCGTCGTCGGCGATGGCCTCGAGTTCACTTTCACTGACCCCGTCCGGTGATGCGCTGATCGGCAGAGTGGCGAGCCGGCGACTGAAAGGCAACCGCAACGCGCGCGGCCCGGCCAAGCGGGCCAGTGCCAAGAAGGGCAGCCCACTGACGAACTTGGCGATCACCTCGAATTTGGTCGGGGCCCAGCGGGTCCAGCCGCCGGCCGGCGCGATGCCGGTGACCGTGCGTGCCCGGCCGCGACGCTCCAGCTCGAAGGCCACCCAGCCGCCCAGCGAGTTGCCGACGATGTGGCAGGTATCCCAGCCCAGCTCGTCCAGCTGTCGTTCGACGTGGTCGGCCAACAGCGACGAGCTCAGGAACCAAGTGCCGGCGCGCGGGCCGCCGTTATGGCCAGCCATTGTCGGGGCAAACACCTCGTAGCGACCCGTATCGGCCAGCTGTGGTGCCACTTTCTGCCACACCAGTTGCGAGATCAGGAAGGGGTGCAGCAACAGCACCGGTTCGCCTGAGCCGAGATGAATCGGCGCGCGAGAGGTCATGAGCCGACATTAAGGGTGATACCAGCGGTACTGCAAGGCGCACTGGTGTCCGCGTGAAAAGATCGGGTCATCATGCTTACATCGCCGACGACGACGCAGTGGGGGTGCCTCCAGCCGCGCAGCGGCGCGGGGGACGAAGCGATGAAAAGGAGCGGCGTCCATGGGTAACGGTGGATCCCACCGGGTTTTCTCTGGCGTGCAACCGACCTCCGACTCGCTTCATCTCGGAAATGCGTTGGGCGCTGTGACTCAGTGGGCTCAGTTGCAGGACGACCACGACGCCTTCTTCTGCGTCGTCGACCTGCACGCCATCACCGTCCCGCAGGATCCCGCCGTATTGCGCCGTCGCACCCTGGTGACCGCGGCGCAGTATCTGGCGCTGGGTATTGACCCCGGCCGCAGCACCATATTCGTGCAGAGCCATGTGCCCGCGCACACCCAGCTGGCCTGGGTGCTGGGCTGCTTCACCGGTTTCGGCCAGGCCTCGCGGATGACGCAGTTCAAAGACAAGTCGTCACGTCAGGGCAGTGATGCGACCACGGTGGGTCTGTTCACCTATCCCGTGCTGCAGGCCGCCGACGTACTGGCCTACGACGCCGAATTGGTCCCGGTAGGGGAAGACCAGCGCCAGCATCTGGAGTTGGCGCGCGACGTTGCGCAACGGTTCAATGCCCGCTACCCGGACACGTTCGTGGTTCCCGAGGTGCTGATTCCCAAGGCCACCGCGAAGATCTACGACTTGCAGGATCCGTCGTCGAAGATGAGCAAGTCGGCAGCCACCGACGCCGGCCTGATCAGCCTGCTCGATGCTCCCGCGGTGTCGGCCAAGAAGATTCGGTCGGCGGTCACCGACAGCGAACGCGAGATCCGGTTCGATCCGGACGCCAAGGCCGGCGTGTCGAATCTGTTGAGCATTCAGTCCGCGGTCACCGGCGTCGACATCGACGCGCTGGTCGGAG
>DASXJI010000587.1:0-1806 GCA_036497495.1 Mycobacterium sp. | reverse complement strand
GACGGGTTGCGTAAGTTCTGTCGCGTGGAGACCGTTGTCGGGCCCCGCACCAATGTCGGTGCGGGCCAGAACTATTACCACAATTCGCTGAAGGCGCTGAAGCGGACGAACAAGCTGATGACCAGGATGGCGCTGTCACGTCCGCGTCGCGTCGCCAAGTAAGACCGCTTCGTGCGATTCGCGCTGACGGCGCTGTTGTGGCTGTGCGCCACCGTCGCGCTGGCGATAGCCGTGCCGACGGTGTGGACGCAGACCCACGTCGTCGACGTCAACGGCTACACGGCGATGGCCCGCAAAGCGGCGGGCGATAAGGCGTTACAGGCCGCGGTGGCAGCCGAACTCGCTACTAAGGCAACGGTTCTGATCAACCAGCACAGCAACCACGTCGACTCGGCGCAAGTGCACGCTGTCGCGGCCGGGTACACCGCGGGGCCCGGCTTCGCGGCGCAGTTCGCCGATGCCAACCGGCTGGCGCACGACTGGATGTTCACCGGGGCGCACACGCAGTCCGAGGGCGACCAGTGGGTCGTCGACCTGGCCGGCATGCTCAAAGACACCGCGTTCGAACGGCTGTTGACGAGCTACAACGTGCAGGTACCGCAGACGGTCCGGGTCCCGGTGACGGTATCGACGCCGAAGGCGTTGCAGCCAGGCCGGTTACGGCCGCTGGCCACCTGGGGTCTATGGGCCAGCATCGGTGTGGTGGTGCTGGCCGGGTTCTGCGCACTGCTGACCCTGGCCGCCACCCGTAGCCGTGGCCGCGCGTTGGCCGGCCTCGGAATCTCCGCGCTGCTGGTCGGTGCCGCGGGATGGGCCGCCATCGAACTGGCTCGTTACCCGATCAACGACACGCTCAACAACACCACCGGCGGTGTCCGCGGGATCGCCGACGTGATGGTCGGCCAGGCCGAGAGTAGCCTGCACGACTGGCTTGACCTGACGTTGGCCGGGGGCGGTGCGCTGGTGGTGCTCGGCGTGTTAGCGGCCGGCCTCGGCAGCTTGCGGAAGAGCTGAAAGATGTTCGCTCAGTAGCGTGTCCAGCTTGTCGTTGGCCGTTCGCAAGCCCGTGGTGATCATGCCGAACACTTTGTCGCGCACCTGCTGCGACTTGCCGATCAGCGGCGCGTACATGTGCCGCATCAGGTCGAGTCGCGCCGCGCACAGCCAGTCCATCAAATCGGGGTCCTGGAACCAACCGATCTGGTTGCGCTGCTCGGCGAGCGTCGTGGTCAACCAGTCCAGGTCAGTGTTGGGATGTGGTACCGGTTGGCACAGCCGGTTTCGGGTCGCGTCGTCGCCGTACGCGGCTTCGACGTGGGCGATCAGGCCGGAGCTGAACACCTGCTGACAGCCGCGCACGCTTTGCAGCGTGATCCGGTCTCCATCGAAAAGGGTTGCCGCCGGCCGCTTTTCCAACCCGTCGGCGCTGCAATCGACGTAGAGCGCCGAAGCGTCGACGGTGACCCCGCCGTCAGCCAGCACCACCTTGCCGGGCTCGATGAGCTCGACGCGCCCCATCCGCACGACGTCGCGGATGCGTTGCAACTGTTCCAGTTCGGTCTTCGTCACGTTCGCGCAGCGATACATGGTCGGTTGCACCGACGAGTCCAGCCGCAGCAGATTGCCGCATGCTTCCAGCCGTTCGAACAGGTCGGCCACCGATGTGGCGGCGTCGATCGCGACCAGTCGCTGGGCGAAGGCGGCTTGGAACCGCTCCAGGAATTGCGGGCCGGGCTGGATGTTGGCGCGATCCATCAACCACGAATCGCGCGGCATGATCCAGGTCAGCCGGTCAGGCGGGATTCC
>DASXJI010000586.1:0-2000 GCA_036497495.1 Mycobacterium sp. | reverse complement strand
TTCTCCTGCAGTCCTTCGTCACGCAGCACGTCGAGGACGGTCATCCCGATCGCGCACGACAACGGACTGCCGCCGGTCGACGAGAAGAAATAGCCCTGCGAGCGGAACCCGTCGGCGACTGCGCGGCTGGTGATCACCGCGCCGAGCGGATAGCCGTTGCCCGCCGACTTGGCGATCGAGATGATGTCAGGCACCGCATCCTGCTGCATGAAACCCCAGAACCAATGGCCGAGACGGCCATACCCGACCTGCACCTCGTCGGAGATCGCGAGCCCCCCGGCCGCCCGCACCGCCGCATACACCTGCTGCAGGTAGCCATCCGGCAGCGCCATGCCGCCCGCATTGCCGTACACGCTCTCGCAAATGAACGCCGCGGGCGCGCGACCGTCGGCCGCCAGCTGCTCGATCTGCCGCACCGCCTCGCCGGCGTACTTCGCGGCCTCGGCGCCGCGATACTTACCGCGAAAGCTGTTGGGCGACTCGACCGTGTGGACCCAATCCGGCCGGGTGGCGAGCGCATTGGGGTTGTCGGCGGTCGACGTCGACACCGCGTCCGTGCCGACCGTCCAGCCGTGGTATGCCTCGCGGACCCCGACCACGTCGCGCCTGCCCGTCGCGGCCGTCGCGAGCCGGATCGCCAGATCGCTTGCCTCCGAGCCGGAGTTGACGAGAAACACCGTGTCCAGCGGGTCGGGCAGCATGGCAGCGAGCCGCTCGCTGAACTCGACAACAGCCGCGTAGTTGAACCGCGAGTTCGTGTTGAGCCTGCGCAGCTGCCTTGCTGCGGTGTCGGCGATGCGCGGGTGCGCGTGACCCAGCACTGTCACGTTGTTGACCATGTCGAGGTAGGTGCGGCCGGCGGTCGACATCAGGTGATGCCGCCTGCCCCGCTCGATCTGCGGCGGTCGGCGATAGTAAAACTCTTGCACGGGAGCAAAACTCGCGTCGCGGCGCGACAACAGATCACCCGCGTCCCGCGCCTCCACAGCAGGCAGCCCGAGCAGCGGCCGCGGATCACGGGTCAGCGCCAGCCAACCGGGCGCGATCTCGAACTGGGTGAACAGCGGTGCCGCGGGTGCGCCGACCGGCCGTACTACGACCCCCACCCATTGACCCGCCGGTGCGTTCGCCAGCGGTTCGCCGGCACTCACCCGGCCTGACGCCACCGGATGCGCGCCGGTTAGCGCCAGCTCGTACTGGGCCCCCCGCAGTGTGACGACGTCGTCCGCATCCAATTCGCCGTCCCATGGTGCGACCATCGGTGTCGAGGAAGCCGCCCACAGGCTGATGCCGGTCGCGACGACGTCGGGGCTTTCCTGGCTGAGCTTTCGGCTCCGGCTCAGGCATGCCTGCCCGTACTGGGTGACAACGAGCCGTGCACCGTCTTGCACTGCCGCCCCGGCCAATTCGTCCTCGACGCCGGGCTTCAATGAGCCGTCATCGGTGAACGCGAAGTCGTAGGCGTCGGACGTGGTGGCCAGGTCGAGGGTCGCCACCGATGCGGCGTCCACATCGATGAGCGCGACCGCGACCGCGACCGGGCGGGGGTCCCCGGCAAGACCGAGATCCGCGCGGACCACCTCGGTCATCACGTCGAGCGGAATCGAGGTGGCCTGCTCGAACATCCGCCGCTCGCCACCGGATTGGTCGGTCAGGTATGGGTTGTCGGGATCCAGCACCGCCTGCTGCGCGCCGCTGACGAGGAGCACCGTGGTCCGCAACACCAGTAGCGGCCACACCGCGGCCACCTCAACCGCGGTCAGCGGCCGCAGTGCGTGAAACGCCCGCACGGCAGGCAGGATCGACGCCGGATCGGTGCCCGGGTGGCCAAGCACAGACGACGCCGTGATCGCCAGCTCTGACACGGCCCAGCTGTCGGACAGGTCGCCGAAGTCGATGACCCCATCCGGATGCGGAGTGCCACCGGCCGATCGCGACACCACCACGTTCGCGTCGGTCATGTCCAGATGGACGGCCTGCCGTGGTAGGTCATCGGCCAG
>DASXJI010000585.1:0-3954 GCA_036497495.1 Mycobacterium sp. | reverse complement strand
CGCCTACCGTGACCGTCGGGCACGCAAGGGCGAGTTCCGCAAGCTGTGGATCTCAAGGATCAACGCCGCGGCTCGGGCCAACGACATTACCTACAACCGGCTGATCCAGGGTCTGAAGGCTGCCGGCGTCGAGGTCGATCGGAAGAACCTCGCCGAGATCGCGATCAGCGATCCCGCGGCGTTCACCACGTTGGTCGGTGTCGCGCGGGCCGCACTGCCCGACGACGTCAACGCGCCGTCCGGAGAGGCCGCCTGACCTCGCCCGCCGGACAATCGGATCTCAACCGCAGCCGGTGCTCACCGAGCGATCGACCCGGGTTGTCGCCGCGGTCAAACTGCACCGGCAGGTCGCCCGTCGCCGGAGCCGACTTTTCCTGGTCGAAGGCGCCAACCTGGTCGAAGCGGCGTCGCGGCGTGGACTGATCCGCGAGGTCTTCGTGACCGAAGCCGCCGCGCTGCGGTACGCCGATGTGTTGGCGACAGACGACGCATCGGTCCACCTTGTCACTGAGCGTGCCGCGAAAGCCTTGTCGGACACCGTGACTCCGGCCGGCCTGGTGGCAGTCTGCGAGTTGCCGAGTCCACCTTTGCAGGACGTTCTACTGAACGCGCCCCGACTGGTCGCCGTCGGCGTGGAAATCGGCGAACCCGGCAACGCGGGCACCCTGGTCCGCATCGCCGATGCCATGGGCGCCGACGCCGTGGTGTTCGCCGGACACAGCGTCGACCCGTACAACGGCAAGTGCCTGCGCGCATCGGCCGGCAGCATCTTCGCGGTGCCGGTCGTCGTCGCGCCCGAAGTGGACGCGGCCGTCAGCGCACTGCGGGCCGCCGGGTTGCAGGTCCTGGCCACCACCGTGGACGGTGAGCTATCGCTCGATCACGCCGACCTGACGGCACCGACAGCGTGGCTGTTCGGCGCCGAGGCCCACGGATTGTCAGCACAGCTGGGCGATCGGGCTGACAATCGGGTGACCATCCCGATGTCCGGCAGTGCGCAAAGCCTCAATGTGGCTGCGGCAGCGGCTATCTGCCTGTATCAAAGCGCCCGGGCGCAGCGGGCCGGTTCCGGCAACTAGGCGGCTTTGCCGCGGCCCCGTGCCGGACGCAATCCGGCCAGCGAGAACGTGGTGTGCACCAGCGAACCGGCGCGCTCGATGATCGATTTGCGGGGCGGGAAGTAGTGCATCGGCAGCCCGCGACGGTCTGACGGCGGTGCCATGAAGGCCGGTGCCTCGACGAGCGGAGCGTCGACCGAATCGCGGCCCTCGGCGCGCCGATACGCGGCCAGCGCACGCGGATGCAACCGGATTTCGTCGGGAACCGCGAGGAACGCCAGCTCGACCAGCTTCCCGAACAGCCGCAGTACTACTTCGTCGCTCGGCGTCCAACGCATGCCGGCCTTTTCCCGCACCGAGGGCTCGAACAATCCCGCCGCGATCCAACGTTGGCCCGCGACAAGCGGTTTGAACAGCTGATCCCATATCGGGGTGGGCATCAACACGAATTTCGGTTTGGGGATCCGGATTTGAAAGATGTCCAGCGTGGCCTGGTTGACCTCCAGCTCGTCACGGCAGACCCGTTGCCAGTAGTCCTGAAATTCCTCCCAGGACTCGGGGACCGGTCGCATGCTCATGCCGTACATCTGGTACCACTGCACGTGTTCGTCGAACAGCTGACGTTTTTCGGCCTCGGTCAACCCGCCACAGAAGTACTCGGCCACCTTGATCACCAGCATGAAAAAGGTGGCGTGCGCCCAGTAGAACGTCTCGGGGTTCAGCGCGTGGTAGCGCCGGCCGGTGGAGTCGACGCCCTTGATGGTGTGGTGGTACTGCTTGATCTGCTCGCCGGTCTGGGCCGCCCGGCCGCCGTCGTAGACAACGCCCATGATCGGGTACACCGAGCGCGCCACCCGCTGTAGCGGCTCGCGCAACAGGATTGAGTGCTCCTCGACGCCGGCACCCAGTTCCGGATACATGTTCTGGATCGCGCCGATCCAGACGCCCATCATCCCGGTGCGCAGGTCGCCGAAATACTTCCACGTCAGCGACTCCGGCCCCAGCGGAGCTGCCGAGGTTGTCGTCTTGTTGTCTGGTCCGGCCGGATGGCGCACAGCGGAGCTGCGCGGCCGCTTGGAGGGCATCGACGTCACTGTCATCACGGCCTCCCAGTCCTGATGGGCGATGATGAGATCACGATAATGATGACAACGCACGTTGTCTACAATTTCGGGGCGCGTCGCGATGCACTGTTATCGAGTGTCGATGTTGGCGTCGCAACCGCGTGATCAGGTGGTTCACCGCGGATCGTGTCGGACACCACCATGAACCTCGTTGCCGGTCTCTCTCGACACCCCTACCCTGAGCGTTGTGGAACTCGGGCCCCAGAATGCGTCCGGCGAGCCCGAGCAAACGGAGACCACGCCGGATTCGCCTGTCGCGCGACAGCACTCGCCGACGTCATTGCGTGGCGCGGCGGGCTGGTTGCGCAACACCAACCAACGCCCCGGCCTGATCGGGCTGGTGCGGCGAGCCCGCCGTGCCTTGCCAGGGGATCCCGATTTCGGTGACCCACTGTCGACTGCCGGTGACGGCGGACCGCGTGCCGCAGCCCGTGCCGCCGGCCGACTACTGGGCGAACGTGGCGGCGCGTCGCGCGAGGTCAGCCTCGGCGCGCTGCAGATGTGGCAGGCGTTGACCGAAGCGGTGTCCCGTCGCCCGGCGAACTCGGAAGTCACGCTGGTGTTCACCGACCTGGTGAATTTCTCGACCTGGTCTTTGCAGGCCGGTGACGACGCGACGCTCAAGCTTCTGCGGCGCGTGGCGCGGGCCATCGAACCGCCCCTGCTGGACGCCGGCGGCCACATCGTCAAGCGGATGGGCGACGGAGTCATGGCGGTGTTCACCGATCCGCTCGTCGCGGTCGGTGCCGTCCTGGAGGCGAAGCGAGCACTGAAATCGGTCGACGTCGACGGCTACAACCCGCGAATGCGGGTGGGGATCCACACCGGTCGACCGCAGCGGCTGGCGGATGATTGGCTCGGCGTCGACGTCAACGTCGCCGCGCGGGTGATGGAACGGGCGACCCGGGGCGGCGTGATGGTGTCGGGGACCACATTGAACCAGCTTGGCCCGCACGACTTGGTCACACTCGGTGTCGCCGCCAAGCGCGTGTATTGGCCGGTCTTCGCGAGTAAACCTGCTGGTCTGCCGCCTGATTTGGCGATCTACCGGCTCAGGCCGTCCAGGGAGAATGTCAGCGACTTATCAGGATTTGACAGTTCGGATGATGAGAGTCCGCAGGCATAGTAGATGGCGATGGTAGGGCAGATATTGTCGCGGCTTTCACGCGTGCGGATCACGCTGGGCTACGCGGCCGTGCTGATCGGTGTCAGCGCGGCGCTCGTAGACCTCGGACCGCGCGCGCGTGCGCACGTCATCGCACAAGCCAGCACCAATCTGCACAACCTCGCACACGGTCACGTGGCGACCCTGCTGGACAGCGCATTCATCACTGAATCGGGTCCGATGTACTTCTGGTTGCCGTGCCTGGTGTGCCTGCTGGCGCTGGCTGAACTGATCTGGCGCAGCGGGCGGCTGGCCACCGTGTTCGTCACCGGCCATATCGGTGCGACGCTGCTGGTCGCCATCGGCCTCAGCGCGGCGATCGAATTCGGCTGGCTGCCAATGTCGGTTTCGCGCGCGAGCGATGTCGGGGTGAGCTACGGCGCGGTGGCGGTGCTGGGTGCGCTGACCGCAGCGATACCTCCGCGCTGGCGACCGGTCTGGATCGGCTGGTGGTTGCCGGTCGGTATCGCCGCGGCCGCACTGGGCGACGACTTCACCGATGTCGGGCACTCCGTCGCGTTGGTGCTGGGCATGCTCGTCTCCCTGCGACTGGGCGGCCCGGCCCGCTGGACACAAGTCCGGTATGCGTTGCTGGCAGTGTCCACAA
>DASXJI010000584.1:0-6688 GCA_036497495.1 Mycobacterium sp. | reverse complement strand
CGCACCGATGATCGTCGACGAATACCTCGCCGCCACTAACACTTTCGCCCCCACCACACCATAGAGAGACACCAAATTGATCTCGTTCGACTTCACTTCCGATCAGATTGCGTTTCAGCAGACCCTCGCCGACTTCTCCCGCAAGGTCCTGCTCCCGGGCTACCGGGACCGTGCGGCGTCCGCCGAGTTTCCGTTCGAGCTCTTGCGCCAGCTCGGCGATCTCGGTGTCCTGGGAATCGGGCTGCCGGAGAAGTACGGCGGCACCGGCGCCGAGGACCCGGTGACGCTCGGGCTTGCCACCGAAACCCTCGCCTACGGAGATGTGAACGTCGCCTCCGCGCCCGTGCAGATTGGACTCATCGGCTCGCAATTGATGCACGGGACTGAAGAGGTGCAACAGCGCTATCTGCCGGCGATGATCGAAGGCCGGGAAAACGTTGCGATCGCCCTGACCGAACCAGGTTCGGGCTCCGACGCCGGAGCGCTGGCAACCGTGGCGCGTCCAGTCGACGGCGGATGGACGCTGACGGGGGAGAAGACCGCGATCTCATGGGCCATGCACTCTTCCGCCGCGCTGGTCTACGCTCGTGAACCCGGCACCAAGGGCTCGGCCGGAGTCAGCTGTTATCTGGTGCCGCTCGACGAGGACAAGGTCACGGTCCACCACATGCCCGGCATGGGCTGCCTGCCGCTGGGTTGGGGTTCGATCCACCTCGACGACGTGTTCGTCCCAACCTCACATCTGATCGGCGAACCCGGCAGAGGATTCCACGCCGTGATGAGTCACTTCGACTTCAGCCGCGCCGCACTGGGGCTGCTGTGCCTCGGCGCCGCTCAGGCCAGCCTGGACGAAGCTGCCGTCTACGCGACACAACGGCACGCCTTTGGCAAACCCATCGCCGAGAATCAAGGGGTCTCCTTCCCCCTCGCCGAGCACGCCACCTACCTCGAAGCAGCCCGTTGGCTCTGCTACCGCGCGCTGTGGCTGCGTGAACAGGGCAAGCCCCACACCTCACTTGCTTCGATGAGCAAGTGGTGGCCGCCCACGATCGCAAAAGACGCGATTGAAGCGGCGATGCGAATCCACGGCAACCTCGGTTACGCTACCGAATTCCCGCTGCAACAACGCTTTCGTGACGTCATGGCCTACCTTGTCGCCGACGGAACAACGGAGATCCAGAAACGAGTGATCGCAAAGGACATCCTCGCCCGCCAAAGCACCTCCTTCTAGTGTGAGAGCGTGATCACCACGGAAACCGCTCCGAAACACGGCCAGGCGCGCCGCGATGCGTTGCGCGCGCAGGTGTTGTCGATCGTGGAACAGCAGCTACGTTCTGGAGCCACGTACGCGGATATCAATGTCTCCACCGTGGTTGCCGAGGCGGGAATCTCGCGCTCGACGTTCTACGCCTATTTCGTTGACAAGACCAACCTGCTGCGCATCTGGTACGCCGAATTCACCCAAGTCATCCTCGCAGCGGCGCAGGCGTGGTGGTCGCTGGACGGTACCGCAACCAAGGGGGACGTGCGCGCCGCCTTGGAACGGATCGTGGACGCCTACCGTGCGCACCCCGAGCTGATGGCCGCCACACACGAAGCGATCGGCACCGATCACGGTGTGCGCGAGGCCGTCGATGCCACGATGCACGAATATATCGACGGGCTACGGGCGCACATCGAAACCGGGCAGGCCGGCGGGTTCGTAGACCCGTCGTTGCCTGCCGCCGAAACCGCGTACTGGCTGCAATGGATGGCGGAACGCGGCCTGCACCGGATGGTGCGCGCAAAGCCAACCTCTAGTCAGGAGCAACTGGCGGAGGCGTACGCCGGGATCGTGTGGAACACCCTCTATGCATCGACGCGTCGTTCAGCCTGATCGGGACGAGGACTGCCGGCAGGGGATGAGCGAAAACGACCGCGACATCCGGGCGGCAGGTCACGGGAGCGGCCTCTCCCGACGTTGCTTGTCGCATTCACATCGGACGGATCCGTGGGGCGGAGGGCATTTCCGCTGGCGAGCCGAACGGCATTCCGCGCCTGGCTGGACGCTGGAATCGACTGGCGTGGAACCCTTCACCGCCAACTCGGCCCGCGCGGCGTTGCGGCATCAAGTGCTGCAGGCGTCGCGGGGCTCAAGCGGCGCCGAAACTGAACCACTGCGGGGTGAGTCAGGTTGTTGCGCAATGGTTTACGTGTCGCGGCGTAGGACGCCAGCGTTGGAGTGGGGTGAGGTTCCGGACGTGGTCGGTCGGCCGGCCCGACTCGACGTGAGCCATCGCCGCGGCGCCGTTGAGGGTGACGGTCATTGTGATCTCATTCAAAAGCAGATGTTGGATCGGCTCGGACCACCCCGCGGGGTCGTTGGTCGCTGCGCGGTTACAGGGGAGAGGCTGTCGCGCCGGCCCGGCCGCGATCGACCTTGTCGAAGAACTGTTGGGAGCGCTCCATCACCGTGGTGTTGCCGCCGCACAGCGCGTACCCCCACATCGCTTCGACACGCAGCTGGTCGTACAACGGACGGCCGATGATCTCTAGCACTGTCTCCTTGGCCGACTCGATCGCGGCCTGATCGCAGCGCAGGATTTGTCGCACCACGGTGTCGGTCTCCTCCATCAGCTTCTCGTGCGGGACCACTCGAGCGACCATGTTCGCGGTTAGCGCCCGCTCAGCGGAGATCGGCTCACCGGTCAGCAGCAATTCGAGCGCGACACCGACACCGGAGGTGTTGACCAGACGCGGGATGCCGCCGTCGGCCGGATGCATTCCGCGGCGCACCTCGAAGGTGCCGAACTTGGCGCGCTCCGAGGCGATGCGGATGTCGCATGCCATCGCCAGCTCGACGCCGTGCCCGACGCACCAGCCGTTGATCGCGGCGACGATGGGTTTTGTGATGCGCGACAGCGGTCCCCGGGTGATCCCGCACAGGCCGTCCTCGAGACGTTCGCGTCCGACCATCGGCCCGACGGTCTGCCACTCGGGCGCATGAGTCTTCAGATCGGCGCCGGCGGTAAACGCGTCGCCGGTGCCGGTTATGACGGCCACCCGCAACGCCGGGTCGTCGCGGAAATCGCGCCAAATGTCACACAGCAGCTCGTGGGCTTCGATGTCGATGGCGTTCTTGACCTCTGGGCGGTTGAGCGTGATATAGGCGACCTCACCGCGCTTGTCGTAGAGCACCTTTGTCGACATGACAGAACCTTTCTAGCTCGCCGGATTGGAGTCGAGGATCGCGGGCAGCGTGGCGCGGTGGAACCCGTCGAACGGGGTGTTGTGTTGCACGGGTTGCAGTTCCCACCACCCCGGCTTGGCGTTCGGCGCTCCACCGTCGACCCGGATACAGGTTCCGGTGATGAAGCTGGCGGCCGGTGACAGCAAGAAGACCACCGCCGCGGCGACTTCCGCCTCAGTCCCAAAGCGCTGCAAGGGGATTTCGCGGGCAACCTTGTTGCGGATGAAGTCGGTGTCCTTGCTGTCGTAGGTATCCAGCCCGCTCGAAGCAATGGATCCGGGCGCGATGGTG
Source organism: Mycobacterium sp. (assembly GCA_036497495.1). Classification (GTDB taxonomy): domain Bacteria; phylum Actinomycetota; class Actinomycetes; order Mycobacteriales; family Mycobacteriaceae; genus Mycobacterium. Next base: position 3,168 of record DASXJI010000584.1, on the reverse strand, counting down.
TTCACCCGCACACCGGCGGCGGCCCACTCAGTGGCGGCCGATTCGCTCAGCGTCAGCATGCCGCCTCGGGCGGCCGCCGAGTGCGCGAAGTGCGGCCAGCCGTGCCAGATGTCGGCGATCATATTGACAATCGCGCCCCCGCGGTCCCTCATCCACTTGGTGTAGATCTCGCGCATGACAATGAAGCCGCCGGTCAAGTTGTTGCGCACCACCGCCTCGAAACCCTTGGTGGTAATGGTCTCCAGTGGCGCCCGATATTGGCCGCCGGCGTTGTTGAACAACCCGTCGATGCGTCCGTGTTCGGTGAGGATCGCGTCGACGACGTCACCGACGGCGGCTTCGTCTCGGATGTCTGCGGTATGGATGGAAACCCGCCCGCCGTCGGAGCGAATCTCGGCTTGCACGGCATCGAGTTTCTCGGCATTACGGCCGATGATCGCCACGTCGGCGCCCAGCGCGGCGAGTTCGTGGGCGGTGCATCGCCCGATCCCGCTGCCCCCGCCGGTGATCACGATCGTTCGACCGGCGAAGAGGTCGTCCTTGAATATCGACTGATAGCTCACGGCTGCTCTCCTCGAAGCTGTTGGCGCAGAGCTGCTTTCTGCACCTTTCCGCTGGCGGTTTGCGGCAGCGCGTCAGTCAGGTGGATCTCCTTGGGAACTTTGTATCCGGCGATCAGGCCGCGGCAGTGCGACACCAGGTCGGAGACGTCAACCGGCATATCGGCGTGGGGGACAACGAAGGCCACCACCCGTTCCCCCCACCTTTCGTCGGGTGCGCCGACAACGGCGACAAGTTGGACCGACGGATGCGCCGCCAACGCTCGTTCAACCTCGGCTGAGTAAATGTTCTCGCCGCCGCTTACGATCATGTCCTTCAGTCGGTCAACGAGAAATAGGTTGCCGTTCTGGTCGCGGATTCCGGCATCGCCGGTGTGGTACCAGCCGTCGATGATCGCCGCGGCGGTCGCGTCGGGCTTGTTCCAGTAGCCGCCGAACATCCAGGGTGAGCGGAGCAGCACCTCGCCAGCTTCGTCGGCGGGTAGGTCGCGTCCGTTCGCGTCGATGATTCGCAGTTCGACACCGGGCATGGGCTGGCCGCAGGATTTCAGCAAATCCGGATTGTCGAGGCGGTGCTGTTCGGGCCGCAGCAGGGTGATGATGAAAGTTTCTGTGGTTCCATAGAACTGCACGAAATCGCAACCGAAGGTGTCCAACGCTTGTTGCAATGTGTGCTGCCCGATTGGCGAACCGGCGTAAAGAATTCGACGCAACGACGAAAAGTCAATCGGCTGACCCGATTTGTGGTTCAACAGCATCTGCAAGGCGGTGGGAACCAGGCATGTCACGGTGGGCCGGTGTACCGCGACGGCAAAGATGAAGGCCGTCGGGTCGAACGCGGAGAGGGTCGCCAAGGTCGCACCGTAATACAGCGCCGGGAGCGATACCAGCGTTCCCGCTAGATGAAAGTTCGGCATGACCATCAGACCGATGTCATTGGGGTCCCAGTTCACTGACGGCTCCGCCTCGGAAGCGCGGAACCAATTCATCAGGGCGCCTTGCGTAATGGGGACGCCCTTAGGCGCAGCGGTGGTACCGGACGTGTAACCCAGCAGGGCGGTCGCACTGTCAGGAACAACGATGCCCGGGTCCGCGGAGCTGCCACTCGAAAACCACTGCTCCAGTTCGTCTTCGGGGATGACATGGACGGTCGTCCCCATCGCCTGGCGGACCCGCTCGGCGAGTTCGGTGAAGTCGCGCCCGGCGAAGATTAGCGCTATCTTCGCGTCCCGCACGACTTCGACCAGTTCTGCTGCTGCGCTGCGCCAGTTCAGCGGCGTGAGCGCACATCCCGCTTTGTTGACGCCTACCCAGATCTCAAAGAAGGCCGCGGAGTTTTTGCCCAGAAAGCCGACGTGCGAGCCAGCCCGCATACCCGATGCGGCCAGCGTATTGGCGATGCGGTTCGACCGGCTGTTCAGCTGCGTGTATGTGACCACGCGGCCGCCGTCGATCAATGCGGCCTTGTTCGGCGTCTTGCCCGACCAGGCCCGGACCATGTCGGGGAGGCAACGGATGTCAGATGTGACCTTCAAAGCTGCGCCTTAGTTGAATATACTAATGGTCAGACCATAGCGAGTCGGATATGAGCCAGTCAAGGGCTTCGAGGAAGCCGCGGACGGGCGGGCGTTAGGGCGCTGGATTCTCACCAAGATTCAGTGCGAAATCCCGGACGGTCGCGACGAGCGCATCATCGGCCAAGCCGCCGTCGGTCTGCGTAACGCATCCCTTCGCGAGGCGGAGCATCTGCGGCCCTTCGTCGACGAGCAATTGGCTCAGTCCGAGTGCGGCGCAGGTTCTCAGCGCCGGCGCGAGGACGCACTGCGCTTCGTCAGCGTCTCCGACTGCGGCCAGGCAGAGCGCAAGTTGGATGGCGGCCTTCAGGTGTGCACGCGGGCGTTTTTCTCTATCGACATTCCCCATGCGAGAGCGTGCTCGCTGGCAAGCCGTCGCAAGCGCCGATGGCGTACCGCCGATCAGGAGCAACCGGATTTGCGAATCCTCGATGAGTTCGGCTGTGACGTCGCCGATTCCGTCGAGCGGTTGCGAACCTGCGCTCGTGATTCGCCGTGCCACCGACTCGTCGATCGGCTCGGTCGACGTCGCGGCAACGCGGACAGTTTCGTTGAGCAAGCGAGCCTCCAGACGTGGAAGTTGCAGCGCGCTCGCGATGTCCAGGCCTTCGGCCAATCGGCGGCGCGCGCTTGCCGTGTCGCCACGGGCCAATTTCAGCCGAGCTCCGGTCCCGAAAGTTGCGAGCATGAAGTCGACGAGTCCGCCTTCGGCGCCGAGTTGGTACGCGTCGTCGAGCAATGCCTCCGCTTCGTCGAGTTGACCACGTTCGTAGAGAAGCTCACCCAACAAGGATCCGGCGAGCTTTGCGACGTAAGTTGGGCGTCCGGACGGCAGCAGCGCGATTCGCATCGCGTGTCGCAGGTGCGCTTCCGCGCCGGCGACATCGAGCTGTTCGTTCGCGGCGATCGCCGCGAAACAGTATCCGTAGCTGACGGTGAGCGCCCCGGAGATGCGCTGATGGTATTGGTGTCCCCACCTCTGCCAGCGCAGCGCGTCGTCGAAGTCGAACACCCGGATGGCACGAAATGAGCCG
>DASXJI010000583.1:0-5753 GCA_036497495.1 Mycobacterium sp. | reverse complement strand
ACCCGATTCCGCCGATGATCCACGGCGCCACCCAGTCGGCTACCTGGATGTCGATTTTTTCAGGCCAAACCACCGTTCTCGCACCGGAATTCAACGCGGACGAGGTTTGGCGCACGATCCACGACCACAAGGTGAATCTGCTCTTCTTCACCGGCGACGCGATGGCGCGACCCTTGCTGGACGCGCTGCTGGCCCACCAGGACGAGGGAAACGAGTACGACCTGTCGTCGTTGTTCCTGCTCGCCTCCACCGCGGCATTGTTCTCACCGAGCATCAAGGAGAAGTTCCTCGAGTTGCTGCCCAACCGGGTCATTACCGACTCAATTGGCTCGTCGGAGACCGGTTTTGGCGGCACCAGCATCGTCTCCAAGGATGCGTCGCACAGCGGCGGCCCGCGCGTGACGATCGACCATCGGACCGTCGTCCTCGACGAAGACGGGAAAGAGGTCAAGCCGGGTTCCGGAGTCCGCGGCTTCATTGCCAAGAAGGGCAACATTCCGGTCGGCTACTACAAGGACGAGAAGAAGACCGCCGAGACGTTCCAGACCATCAACGGCGTCCGCTACGCCATCCCGGGCGACTTCGCAACGGTCGAGGAGGACGGCACCGTCACGATGCTTGGCCGAGGCTCGGTGTCGATCAACAGCGGTGGCGAGAAGATCTACCCCGAGGAGGTCGAGGCCGCTTTGAAGGGGCATCCCGACGTCTTCGACGCGTTGGTGGTCGGAGTGCCCGATCCCCGGTATGGCCAGCATGTGGCCGCAGTCGTACAGGCCCGGCCCGGGGCGCGGCCGTCGCTGTCCGACCTGGACAGCTTCGTGCGGGCCGAGATCGCGGGATACAAAGTGCCGCGCAGCCTTTGGCTGGTCGACGAGGTGAAGCGCTCGCCGGCCGGTAAACCTGACTACCGGTGGGCCAAAGAACAGACCGAGGCGCGACCGGCCGACGACGTGCACGCCGCCCACGCGACCGCTTGACCGACTTCGTCAAGCGTCACACCGGCGCACCCGCCGGCTTCTTCGCCTGTGAAGCCGCTGGGCTGCAATGGCTTTCGCAGGCCGGCGGAGGTGTGCCCTGTGTGCCGGTCCTGTCAGTCGATGCGACAAGCCTGACGCTACGGCGTCTGGAGTCGATAATTCCGAGTCCTGCGGCGGCTTTCGAGTTCGGCGGCCGGCTGGCTGTCACGCACGACGCCGGAGCTGCGGGCTTCGGTGCCGGTCCCGCCGGTTGGGACGGGCCGGGGTTCTTCGGGCCGCTGACCCAGCCGTTGCCGATGTCGCTACGGCCGCACCGGCGTTGGGGCCAGTTCTATGCCGACGAGCGGTTAGCTCCGATGGCCGCGATGGCTGCGCCGCGTCTGAGCGCGTCGACTGGGGCGGCGGTCGAAGCCGTCGCAACCCGCTGCCGGGCCGGCGACTTCGACGACGACGACCCACCGGCCAGGCTGCACGGCGATCTGTGGGTCGGCAACGTGATGTGGACGCCGGACGGCGTGGTGCTCATCGACCCGGCCGCACACGGCGGGCACCGCGAGAACGACCTGGCCATGCTTGCGCTGTTCGGCTGCCCGCACTACGACGACATCGTCGAGGGTTACCAGCGAGTGCACCCGCTGCGACCGGGGTGGCGCACGCGGATCGGGCTGCATCAGCTATTTGCGCTGCTCGCGCACGTGGTGTTGTTCGGTGGCGGGCACGCGCAGCGGACCGGTGTCTGCGCCCAGGCGGCTTTAGCGCTCTAGCCATGCGGGCTAGGCTGCGTTGGTGAACGGCGCGCAGGCTCTGATCAATACCCTGGTCGACGGCGGGGTCGACATATGCTTCGCCAACCCCGGCACCTCCGAGATGCACTTCGTCGCGGCCTTGGACACCGTTCCCCAGATGCGCGGCGTGCTGACCCTCTTCGAGGGCATCGCCACCGGCGCGGCCGACGGCTATGCGCGTGTCGCGGGCCGGCCCGCCGCGGTGCTGCTGCATCTGGGGCCCGGGCTGGGCAACGGGCTGGCCAACCTGCACAACGCCCGGCGCGCCCGCGTGCCGATGGTGGTGGTCGTCGGCGACCACGCCACCTATCACAAAAAATACGACGCCCCACTGGAATCCGACATCGACGCCCTGGCCGGAAGCGTCTCGGGCTGGGTGCACCGGACGACCGACACCGCCGACGTCGCGGCCGACGCGGCCGAGGCAATCGCAGAAACCCTTGCCAACAACCAGATCTCGACGCTGATCCTGCCCGCAGACACGTCATGGACGGACGGTGCCGCCCTCGGCGAGAAACCGCCGCACCACCCGAAGCAGCCTAACGTCGACCCGGACGCCGTCGAAACCGCTGCCGCGGTACTGCAATCCCACGAGCCGACGGTACTCCTGATCGGGGGCGATGCCACCCGCGGCGCAGGACTGACGGCGGCCGCCCGGATTGCCGAGGCCACCGGAAGCCCTTGGTATTGCGAGACATTTCCGACGCGGCTGGAGCGAGGGGCCGGGATTCCGGCGGTCGAGCGGATCCCGTACTTCGCCGAGGCGGTGGTGGCCCAACTCGAGGGCACCAAACATCTGATCCTGGCCGGGGCGGCGGCGCCGGTGTCGTTCTTTGCCTACCCCGACAAGCCGAGTGATCTGGTGCCGGAGGGTTGCAGCGTCCATGTGCTCGCCGGACCTACCGGTGCCGCAGCAGCTTTGGCGGCGCTGGCTGACGACATCGCGCCCAGCACGACAGCTGCCGTCGCAGCTCTGTCTCGCCCCCAACTGCCGACCGGTGCACTGACCGCCGTCTCGGTCGCCGAGGTGGTCGGTGCACTGATGCCGGAAAACGCGATCGTCGTTGACGAGTCCAACACCTCGAGTGTGCCGCTGACGGCAGCAACCGCCGGTGCGCCCGCACACGACTGGTTGACCCTGACCGGCGGAGCGATCGGCTACGGAATTCCGGCCGCCGTGGGTGCCGCTGTCGCCGGGCCCGACCGGCCGGTGTTGTGTCTGGAATCCGACGGATCTGCCATGTACACGATCTCGGGTCTGTGGACCCAGGCGCGGGAAAACCTCGATGTCACCACCGTCATCTACAACAACGGCGCTTATGACATCCTTCGGCTCGAGCTACAGCGGGTCGGTGCGGGCGCGACAGCCGGCCCCAAAGCGCTCGATCTACTCGATATATCGCGGCCGACAATGGATTTCGTCAAGATCGCCGAAGGTATGGGGGTGCCGGCTCGGCGGGCCACCACTGCCGAGGAATTCGCCGACGCACTGCGCGCGGCGTTCGCCGAACCGGGTCCACACCTGGTCGAGGCCGTCGTACCGTCATTGCTGGCTTAGGGCTTCATCGACGACCCAGTCGGCCAGCCTATTGATGACATCGACCCCGGCCTCGTACGCGCCGTCATGAACCTCGGCAGCAATAGCGACGCCTACCAAGCCGGATGCTGTCGGGACGATGCCGAACTGGCGGACCAGGTAGTCGTCGGCGAGCCCTGGGCCCCAACCGCCTTTCGCGGCAAAGCCTTTGGCGGCCAGGCCCCAGCGGTGGTCGGTCGTCAGCCCGCGCATGAGATCTACGACAGGCGACGCCTCGGCAACCTGCACAAGCCCGGCCGCGAACCGGGCTTGGCCGGCCAGCGACCATCGCGTCTGCCCGAAGGCCGTGTACCCCCTGCGGAGTCGTCGTGATTCGACCACGGTGGCTGGGTCACCGGCCTCGCGGATCACGTCTTGTACCCGCCGGGCCGCACTGGCGGGATCACCCAACTGGGACCAGAGTTCTTCGGCAGCAGCGTTGTCCGACTGGGCAATCGTTTGGGCAGCAAGCTCGTGACTACCTACGCCGGCCCGCGACGCCGCAATCACCAGTGGCACCTTGCTGGTCGACCAGGCGACACCGGACGACCACGTGCCAAGACAAAGAGGACTCGAGCCGACCGAGGCGATCGCGATACCGACGTCCGCGGAAAGGCGATTCGACAAGTCGTGAAAGCTGTTCACGCTGCTTACCGCCGGATGGGTAATACCGGATCGGCGCAGTCCAGGCCCTCGGCCGACAGTTGCCGCTTGAGTACCTTGAAAGTCGCGGTGCGCGGCAGGCTGGTGCTGACCCGGACGTATGACGGCCACTGCTTGGGCCCGAGATCGGTTTGCTCAGCGAGGAATGTGCGGAACTTGTCGGTGTCGAATTCGGCGCCGGACCTCAGCACCAGCGCGGCCATCACCTGATCGCCGACGGCCGGATCCGGCACCGCGTACACCGCGACCTCCGCCACATCCGGATGCCGTGCCAGCACCCGCTCGATCGGGGCGGTGCCGAGGTTCTCTCCGTCGACCCGTAGCCAGTCGCCGAGCCGGCCGGCGAAGTACGCGTAACCGGCTTCGTCGCGATAGGCAAGGTCGCCGCTGTGGTACACGCCGCCGGCCATCCGCTGCGCGTTGGCCTTCGGGTCGTTGTAATAGCCCTCGAAACGCCCTGCGCCGGTGACGTTTACCAGCTCGCCGACCACACCGACCGGACAGGGCAGGCCGGTGTCGACGTTGACGATCTTGATGTCGTCGGGTAGCGGCCCCAGCGCGCCGTCCGGAGTGTCCGGTGTGCGACCGATGGCGATCCCGCCCTCTGTCGAGCCGAACCCGTCGATGACCCGGCAGCCGAACCTGGCGGCGAAACGGTCGACGTCGGCGGGTGCGCCCTCATTGCCGTACACCGACCGCAATGGATTGTCGGCGTCGTCCGGGCGCTCGGGCGTGGCGAGCACATACGACAGCGGCTTTCCCACGTAGTTCGCGTAGGTCGCGCCGTAGCGCCGGACGTCCGGCAGAAAACCTGAGGCAGAGAACTTGCGCCGCAACACCATTGAACCGCGGCAGGCCAGCGCCACCGCCCAGCCAACCAAGACCGCGTTGGAATGGAACAACGGCATCGATGCGTAGCAGACGTCGCTCGGACCGAGTCCGAAGCGATCGGTCATCGTCACGCCGGCGATCGCGACCTTGCCGTGGCTACACATGACAGCCTTGGGGTTACCGCTGGTACCCGAGGTGTAGATCAGCATGAACAGGTCATCGGGCGCTGCGGCTTGAAGTCGAATTTCGGCGTCACGATGTATCGCGACCTCGTCATCCCATGAGGCGGAGTCGACGTTGATGTGGTCGATATCGCCCAGCGTGCCAGCTGAATTCGTGTCGGCCAGTACCAGTTGGCAGTCGGCATGGTCGACATCTCGATGCAGCGCCGCGCCCCGGCGCACCGGGTTGAGTCCCACCGGGACAATTCCGGTCATCCCCGCAGCGACCAAGACCGAGGAGAAGAACGGTGTGTTCTCCAACAGCACCCCGACGTGCGGCGGCCGGCTCGGGTCAAGTCGTGCGCGCAGTGCCGCCGCGACCGCGGCGCCCTGCTGGAGATGGTCGCGCCAGCTGACGAATGAATCCTCGAAGTGGACGCCCCGATCGTCGATATCAACCAACGGGGCCAGCAGATCGGCGACGGTAGGAAGTGCTTGGGTCACTGGCCCGCCTCTCCCCCGCAAGCGGGTAGGGGTCCCCCCAGCCGCGGAGCGGCGAGGGGGCGTGCCTCCACATCGGCCCGCTGCACGGGCCGCATCGTCGTCAGGCGCACAGCTAGGCGGCGGTGTCCGCCAGCTCGCGACCGATCTTCAGCAGTTGACGGGTGGCGCCGCCCAGCGCGAACTCGGTTTGCTTGGCGGCCAGGAAGTAGCGGTGCACCGGGTGGTCGGTGTCGATGCCGACGCCGCCGTGGATGTG
>DASXJI010000582.1:0-2838 GCA_036497495.1 Mycobacterium sp. | reverse complement strand
GAGGGGGATGATGACCAGCCAAGAGGCGACGGCCGCCCCGGCGGCGGGGCAGTACGAATTAAGCCATCTGCGTTCGCTGGAGGCCGAGGCGATTCACATCATCCGCGAGGTTGCCGCCGAGTTCGAGCGTCCGGTGCTGCTGTTCTCCGGCGGCAAGGACTCGATCGTGATGTTGCACCTGGCGCTGAAGGCTTTCCGCCCCGGCCGCCTGCCGTTCCCGGTGATGCACGTCGACACCGGTCATAACTTTGACGAGGTGATCGCCACCCGCGACGAGTTGGTGGCCGAAACCGACGTGCGGCTGGTGATCGCGAAGGTGCAGGACGACATCGACGCGGGCCGGGTGGTCGAAACCATCCCGTCGCGCAACCCACTGCAGACCGTGACGCTGCTGCGCGCGATCCGGGAGAACAAGTTCGACGCCGCATTCGGCGGTGCCCGCCGTGACGAGGAGAAGGCGCGCGCCAAGGAGCGGGTGTTCAGCTTCCGTGACGAGTTCGGCCAGTGGGACCCCAAGGCACAGCGGCCCGAGTTGTGGAACATCTACAACGGCCGGCACCACAAGGGCGAACACATCCGGGTGTTCCCGCTGTCCAACTGGACCGAATTCGACATCTGGTCCTACATCGGCGCCGAGAAGATCAAGCTGCCGTCGATCTACTACGCCCACCGGCGGCAGGTGTTCGAGCGCGACGGGATGCTGCTGGCCGTCGACCGGCACCTGCAGCCGCGCGCCGACGAGAAGGTACTCGAGAAGACGGTCCGATTCCGCACCGTCGGCGACGTAACCTGCACCGGCTGTGTGGAATCCGAGGCCGCCACCGTCGCGGAGGTCGTCGCCGAAACGGCGGTATCACGGCTTACCGAGCGAGGCGCCACCAGAGCTGACGACCGGATCTCCGAAGCCGGCATGGAAGACCGTAAGAGGCAGGGGTATTTCTGATGGCTGCGTCAACCACGTTGCTGCGCATTGCAACCGCCGGCTCGGTCGACGACGGAAAGTCGACGCTGATCGGTCGCCTGCTCTACGACTCCAAGGCCGTCATGGACGACCAGTGGGCCTCAGTGGAGCGCACCTCCAAGGACCGCGGCCACGAATACACCGACCTGTCGCTGGTCACCGACGGGCTGCGCGCCGAGCGGGAACAGGGCATCACGATCGATGTCGCCTACCGCTACTTCGCCACTCCCAAGCGGAAATTCATCATCGCCGACACCCCGGGCCACATCCAGTACACCCGCAACATGGTGACCGGGGCGTCCACCGCGCAGCTGGCCATCGTGCTCGTCGACGCCCGGCACGGTCTGCTGGAGCAGTCCCGCCGGCACACGTTCCTCGCGTCGCTGCTAGGCATCGAGCACATCGTGCTCGCGGTCAACAAGATGGACCTGATCGATTGGGACAAAGAGGTTTTCGAGGCGATCCGCGATGAGTTCTACGCCTTCGCCACGCGCCTCGACGTCCAAGACGTGCTCACCGTCCCGATGTCGGCACTGCACGGCGACAACGTGGTGACCAAGTCCGACCACACCCCGTGGTACGAGGGCCCGACGCTGCTGTCGCACCTCGAAGAGGTCTACGTCGCCGCCGACCGTAATCTGGTCGACGTCCGGTTCCCGGTCCAGTACGTCATCCGGCCGCAGACTCGCGATCATCAGGACCACCGCAGCTACGCGGGCACGGTGGCCAGCGGTGTGATGCGTCCGGGCGACGAAGTCGTCGTGCTGCCGACCGGTAAGCCCACCCGCATCACCGCGATCGAAGGGCCCAACGGTCCTGTGGCTGAGGCATTTCCGCCGATGGCCATCTCGATCAGCCTTGCTGACGACATCGACGTCTCCCGCGGCGACATGATCGCCCGGCCCGCCAATGCGCCGCGGGTCACCCAGGAATTCGATGCGACGGTGTGCTGGATGGCGGATGCCGCGGCGCTGGAAGCCGGGCGCGACTATCTGATCAAGCACACCACCCAGACCACGCGGGTCAGAGTCACCGCACTGGACTACCGGCTTGATGTCAACACGTTGCGTCGCGACAAGGACGCAACTGCGTTGCAGCTCAACGAGCTTGGCCGTGTCTCGCTGCGCTCCCAGGTACCGCTGCTGCTCGACGAGTACACCCGCAACGCCAGCACCGGCTCGTTCATCCTGATCGACCCGAATACCAACGGGACCGTTGCCGCGGGCATGGTGCTGCGGGAGGCCTCGACTCTCTCGTCCAGCCCCAACACGGTGCTGCACAAGTCACTGGTGACCGCCGAGGACCGGACGTCACGCGGCCGTACCCTGTGGTTCACCGGCCTTTCGGGTTCGGGCAAGTCGTCGGTGGCGATGCTTGTCGAGCAGAAACTGCTCGAAAAGGGCATTCCCGCTTACGTTCTCGACGGCGACAATCTGCGCCACGGCCTGAACGCGGACCTGGGCTTTTCCATGACCGACCGCGCCGAGAACCTGCGCCGACTGGCGCACGTCGCGGCGCTGATCGCCGACTCCGGCCACACCGTGCTGGTGCCGGCGATCAGCCCGCTGGAAGAGCATCGCGACCTGGCCCGTGGGGTGCACGCCGACGCCGGCCTCGACTTCGTCGAGGTGTTCTGCGACACCCCGCTGGAGGATTGCGAGCGGCGGGACCCCAAGGGCCTTTACGCCAAGGCCCGGGCGGGTGAGATCACCCACTTCACCGGAATCGACAGCCCGTATCAGCGGCCGAAGAATCCCGATTTGCGGCTCACCCCGGATCGCAGCTGCGACGAGTTGGCGCAGCAGGTCGTCGATCTGATCGAGGCCCGCAGTTGAGCGGCGACACCGATCACGAGGTGGCGGCCCGGCTGGCCACCG